>DASTDN010000619.1:0-21099 GCA_035710365.1 Streptomyces sp.
CACCCTCTCATTCGCCAGCGAGTGCGGTCGATTTCAACGGTTGCGGTGCAGCAGGTGAATGTCAATCCATCCAGGTTGAGGGAAATGGAGATTGACATCCCGGTCGATCTGGCTGAGCAGCGGCGTATCGTAGCCACGCTAGAGGCCTGTGACGAGCAGATCAGGCATGGGGAGGAAGAGCTGAACAAGCTCCGTGAACTCAAGCAAGGGCTCGTTAACGATCTGCTGTCGGGGCGAGTCGCAGCCTCTGGCGCGGCGGCCTGAGGGAACGGTGTCCGGCCCGCCCAAGGGGTGTGGGCCGGATGAATCGTGGCGGTGAGCGGTCAGGCGGACAGACGGCCGTCCTTGACTGCTATGACGAACGACGCCCACCCAGCCAACGGGAAGACCAGCGCGGGCCCCTCAGGGGCCTTGGAGTCGCGAACAGGGACACCTGCGGGGTGGTCGTCCAGAACCTCCAGGCAGCTACCCCCCTCGCTGCCGCTGTAGGAGGACTTCCGCCAGCCGGTCAGGGCGGCAGCGTTCGAGATGATCGGTTCAGTCATGACGTCCGTGATCCTTTGCTGTCGCCTTCAGTAGGGCCAGTGACTCCTTGAGTGGCAGAGCGTCGCTCAGTGCGAGATCGTAACGGCCTTGCAGCTCCCGAACCATGGCCGGGGAATCGTGCACCTTCCCCATGCGGATCCCCTCGGTGTATGCCACCGGCGGTTGATCGTCGAACCACATCAGCGTCAGCATGCTCTCCAACAGGGAGTGGAACCCCAAGGAGCGCGGTAGCACGTGCACGCGGACCCGCCTTGACTCCGCCAGCCTGACGATGTGTGCGATCTGCTCGGCCATGATCTTTGGGCCGCCGATCGGCCGGTCCAGGACGCTCTGGTCCAGAAGTGCCCACACTACTGGTGACACCGGATCCTCAAGGATCTTCGCCCGCTCCAGCCGTGTGACAACGAGCCTGTCACATTCCTCTTCACCCAGAGGAGGGTATGAGGGGCCCAGGACCGCGCGTGCGTACCCTTCCGTCTGGAGGATGCCGGGCACGAAGGAGAGAGCGAACTCGCGGATTTCGACAGCCTGTTGTTCGAGTGCGTGGGCCGACTCGAAGTGTTTCGCGACAGCGGTGTCCCCGTCCGGCAGGAAGCTGCTGAGCACATCGCCCGTGTTCAGCGCCCTGTCAAGGCGCCGCGCGTCCTCCTTGGACGGGGTGCGCCGGCCCGCCTCGATGTGCGCGATGTGCGAACGCGTCATGACGGCGGCCGTCGCCAGCTCCTGCTGCGTCAGCCCGGCCGCCTCGCGCTGCGCCCTCAACCAATCCCCATAGATGTTGCTCAACGTCAACTCCCGTGTGACGGATGCGTTGTCACGTCCGACCCCCTGGCGAGCCTAGCCCGGCCGGTCTCACGCTGTGAGTGGATCACTACACAGCGACGTCCCTGCACGTCGACCTGCCCTCGGGCACGGAAGACCCCCGCGACCGCTACCGACGGCCCGGGGGCATGGCCCTCAACCACATCGGAGTTGAAGACGTGTTGCACCGTATCGCCCTTCTCGTCGAGCCGCTGCTGCGGCTCCTGTGGCCCGCCTCCGGGCGCCATCGGCACCGGAACCGGCACCGCGCCGGGGGAGCATCGCGGCCCACCCCCGCGCCGGCCGCCCCCGTCGCGCCCGGCCGCCGCCCCTCCCCGCACGAGGCCCTCCCCCACGGCGAGGACGCACTGCTCGTCCGCCCCTACCTCCTCGCCCACGAACAGCGCGCGCGGGCCAGGCAGCAGCGCGCCCGTCGCCGGACCCTCTGGCTCGCCGTGCACGGCATCGACGTAGGACCACGGCGCATCCACGGTGTCGACGTCGGCCCGCGCCGGGTCCGGGATGCCGAGGTGGCCGCCGCGTGATCTACGAGAGCCACGACGCCGCCGCCACCCCCGCCACCCGGCCCCGCCTCCTTCCCTGGTCCAACCTCGACGGCAACCCCTGCTACCTCCTCACCGACGACACCGGCACCGGGCGTCTCTCCCGCATGGCCGACGACGTCGAAGCCGTCCAACTCGGCATGGCAGGCGACCTCCTAGGCCACGCCGTCGATCTCCTCGGTGACCGCGAGGCCACCGCGCCCCAGCTCCGCTTCCTGGCCGCCCGGTTGGCCGAGTCGCTCCACGACGTGCACCGCATCGCTCGCAGCAGGGGTGCACGCCTGCCCGTCCCCAGTGGCCACAAGCCTCCCGGGGAGGCTCCCGGCACCTGACGCCCGCCCCGCTGCTGAGCGCGCGTACGTACCGTCACAAAGCACCCGTACGTCCGTACACTCGGCTGTGCCCCCTGTCCGGATCCCTCCCCCACGCCCCGCCCCCCGGGCCCAGAATGGATCTCCGGGGAACGGCGGGACGTACGGAGGGGTGCGGGACTGTGGTGGTGCACGTCGAGCGGGACGAGGTGGAGCGGCCGTTAGTGGCCCAGCTGGAGGCCATGGGGTGGACGCACGTCCCGGGCGTGGAGCTGGACACGCTCGACGCTGCGGTGCCGCTGCTCGTCGACCAACTCGGGCCCGCACTGCGGCAAATCAACCTCCGGGGCGGTGACGGGCAGCCCTGGATGGGCGAGGACGACATCCGGCGGGCGGTCGACGAGCTGGCCTCACTCTCCCTCGGCACGGGCGTCGTGCAGGCGAACCTCGCCGCCACCGACATGCTGCTGCACGGCTGGACGCTTCCCTCGCCCTCCGCCGCGCACGGCGGCCCGTCCGCCACCGTCCAGTACGTCGAGTGGCATCCGGACCTCGTCACGCGCAACACCTTCACGGTCGTGGACCAGCTCCGGGTGCGCAGCCGCTCCGGCGAGCTGTCGATAATCGACCTCGTCCTCTTCGTGAACGGCATCCCGCTCGTCGCCGTCGAGTGCAAGAGCCCCGATCTCGCCGAACCCGTCCGCAGTGCCGTGCTCGATCTCCGGCACTACGCCGGGAATCCCGTCCGGGACCTCGAAGCCACCGGTGCTCCGGTCCCCGCCGGGGTGCCGGAGCTGTTCCGGACGGTGCAGCTCCTCGTCGCGGCGACCGGCGAGACCGCCCACCTGGGTACGGTCACCTCCGAGCCCGAGCACTTCCACCCGTGGCGCAGCGTCGAACCGGAGGAGGAGGGCACGCTGCGGCGGGAGCTGCGTACCGCCGGACTGCTCGCGGACGGCACCGGTCCGGCCGCGCCCGCGCCGCTCGACGAGCAGCAGAAGCTCGTCGGTGTGGTCCTGCGGCCGGCCGCCCTGCTCAACGTCGTACGGCACTACGTGATCCCGATGGCCGTCGAGTCGGATGCGGACGGCGGGGCCGTGCGGACCGTGAAGGCCGTCGCCCGGCACCAGCAGTACCGGGCCGCGGAGAAGGCCGTACGCAGGCTGCTGACCGGGCGGGCCCGTGCCGGGCGGGACACCGAGGACGAGCGCGGCGGAGTCATCTGGCACACACAGGGTTCCGGCAAGTCGCTGACGATGACGTTCCTGGTGAGACGGGTGCACCTGCACCCCCGGCTCAGCGAGTTCCTGGTGGTCGTGGTCACCGACCGCACCCAGTTGCAGACCCAGCTCTCGCGGACGCTGAAGCTCAGCGAGTCCGACGTCGAGACGGCGGAGACCCGGACGCAGATGGAGGGGCTACTGCGCGACGGCGGGCGGCGCGTCGTCTTCGGCATGATCCAGAAGTACGGGACCGGCTTCACCTTCGTAGGGGAGGCGGAAGGCAGTGGGGACGACCGGGACCTGACGGGAGAGGGAAGGGACCGGAGCGAGGACGAAAGCCCCGGCCCGGTCCCGGACTTCCCCGAGTGCAACACCTCACCGGACATCCTCGTCCTCGTCGACGAGGCACACCGCTCCCACACCAGCGTCCTGCACGCCGCGCTGCGCAAGGCGGTCCCGAACGCCGCCAAGATCGGACTCACGGGTACGCCGATCATCACCGGGCGCGAGGAGGACACGCGCAGGATCTTCGGGCGGGGCGACTCGCCGCGGGGTTTCCTCGACGAGTACCGGATGGAGGACGCCGAGCACGACGGCGTCGTCGTCCGCATCCGCTACGAGGGGCGGACGGGGGAGGGCGAGGTCCGTGACGGGGAGGTCCTCGACAGGGGGTTCGACGACCTCGTCCGGGACCGCACCCTTCAGGAGCGGGCCGCGCTCCTCAAGAAGTGGCCCACCGAGCGGGACGTCGCCGAGTCCGTTCCCATGATCGAGGCGAAGGCCGCGGACATGCTGGAGCACTGGGTGACCACCGTGCTGCCCGGCGGCTTCAAGGCACAGGTCGCGGCCGTCAGCCGGAAGGCGGCCGTGCGGTACCACCACGCCCTGCGCAAGGGCCGTGACGAACTGCTGGCGCAATTGGCCGAGTTCGACCCGGAGTCGGTGGCAGGGACACCGCTGGAGAAGCTGTCCGTCAGACAGCGCTATCTCCACCAGGCTTACCAGTTCCGGGCACTGCTGCGGCGTATCGACTTCGTTCCCGTCATCTCCCCGGGTTCCGGCCACAAGCGCGGGGAATGGAGGGAGTGGACCGACGCCGGCCGCCAGGAGGCGTACACCGAGCGCTTCCAGAAGGCGTTCCCCGAGCTGGCGCCCGATCCGGAGTGGGTCGCGGTGACCCCCTTCAATCCACCGCAGGACCCGACCCATCTCACCGACTCCGCCGGTGGTATGAACGCCCCGTGGTCCGAGGCCGCGAACAGCGAACCGTCGCCGCTCCCCGCCTCGGTGCCCGATCCCGTGCACCCCGACAGCCCCATCGCGTTCCTGATCGTGAAGTCCATGCTGCTCACGGGATTCGACGCCCCGCGCGAACAGGTGCTCTACCTGGACCGGCCGATCCGGGACGCCGAGCTGCTCCAGGCCGTCGCACGCGTCAACCGCACCTCTCCGGGCAAGGAGATCGGTTACGTCGTCGACTACTACGGCGTCTTCCAGCACCTCTCCTGCGCACTCGCCGGGTACCGGAACGCCGACGTCACCGACACCATGCGCGATCTGTCCCACGAGGTGGACAAACTCGGCCCCGCCGCACAGAGGGTCCGCGAGTTCCTGCGGCGCAACAACATCGACGACGCGCAGCTCGACCAGCTCGCCAAACTGGGGTCCGCGGCTCTCGCGCTGCAACCTGAAGGCCTGCGGTTCGACTTCGACGAGGTGCTGCACGAGTTCCTCGCCACCCTCGAACGCGTCCTCCCGCACGAGGACGCCCTGGACCACGTGGCGGACGCCCGGCGCTGGAGCCTGCTCCAGAAGCGGGTGCGGCGGCTGTGCCGGGACGACGAGGGCGGCACGTTCACCCTGCGCCGGTACGGGCGCAAGGTCCGGGCGATGATCGCCGGCCATCTCGAAGGGCCCGAGATCGACCAGGTCATCCCGCCGGTCTCGCTCACGGCCCTCACCTTCGACGAGGCCGTGCGGCGGCTGCCGCCGCGGGAGGCTGCCGCCGAGATGGGCCACGCGCTCCGCTTCCACCTGGAGGAGCGGACGAAGCGGGAGGACCCCGCGAAGTACGAACGGCTCTCCCAGCGCCTGGAAGAGATCCTGCGCATGATGCCGGGCCGCTTCGAGGAGCAGATCGAGGAGTTCGGCCCGCTGATCGAAGAAGCCAGGCAGGAGCGAGAGGAGGCCCCGGAACTCGCCGGTCTCACGCCGCTCGAACAGCGGGCGTACCGGCTGGTGGAGCAGATCCTGGAGGACACCCCCGGGATCAGGCTCGCCGGTGGCGGAGACATCGGGCGGCTCACGGGCAGGGTGTGCGACATGGCCACCCGGACCGTGGCCAGGGCGTCGTACCAGGGGCAGCACCAGGACATCAGCATGCTGGCCGGAAACCTCCAGGACGTTCTGCTCAGCGGCGATGTCCGGCCCGTGGGCGGGGACTGGGCGTCGCTGGAGAACGCCGCTGAGCGTCTTGCGTCCTTCGCGCAGAACAACCTCCGGCAGTTCCGGAACAGGGCGAGGGGAGAATAGGCGCGTGACCGCGCCGGCCGATCCCTTGAGGTACCCCGTCCCCGAAGAACTCCTCACCGTGGACGGGCTGTCTCTGCGGGTGCGTAACAGCGCCCGCAGGAAACGGTTCGCGCTGACCGTCGAGACCGACGCGACCCTCACCCTGCACACCCCGGCCGGGCGCTCGACGGCCGAGGCGGAGCAGTTCGTCCGCGCGCACCGGGACTGGCTGCTGACCAAGCGGCGGGAGCGGGAGCGCACCCGTCCGCTCAGCCCCGTCAAGCGGCTCGCCGACGGAGAGGTCTTCCGCTATCTAGGAAGGACGTACCGGCTGGCCGTGTCCGGTGAGGGGGCGGGGGGAGGAGTACGGCTGATTGCGGGGCGCCTCGTCATGGGCCCGGATCTGGCTGCGGAGCCGCAGGCGGGTCGGGCGGCGCTGGTCGACTGGTACTGCCGGGCCGGCCGGAACTGGACGGGACAACGGCTCCAGCCGTGGGCGGCCCGCATGGGGGTGGCCGAGCCGGAACTCGACGTGCGGGACCTGGGAGACCGGTGGGGCTCGTACCGGCCGCCGCAGGCCGGGGCGGACGCCAAGGGGCTGATGAGTCTGGGATGGCCGCTCTTCCAGTTGCCCATGCACCTGATCGACTACGTCATCGCCCATGAACTGGCCCACGTGACGGTGCCCGGGCACCGGGAGGACTTCTGGCGGCTGCTGCGGATCGCGCTGCCCGAGTACGAGGAGCGGCGGGCGGACCTCGACGAGCTGGGGCGGCGGCTCTGGATGGGCGATGTTCGATAAGTCGCGCTGGACCTCCCTGTGCCCACAGGGAGGTCCAGCCACGGCACCAGCTACCAGATCGACTCGACCCACTCCGGGTGGTCGATGAACGGGTTGCGGTTGTGCTGGAACTGGTCGTAGATGACCTGGTTGCGGCGCTGCTCCGTGGCGTCCGGCGGGTCCTGGACGTTCCACTGCTTCAGGACCGCCAGGCGGCCGATGTAGGGCGCCGAGCCGTTGTTGACCGACTCGTTGGGCTCCAGGTTCGCCCAGCCGTCGTCGCCCTCGTAGCGGACGGCCATGTAGAGGATCATGCGGGCCACGTCGCCCTTGACGGCGCTGCGGGGCTCGAAGGAGTCCGAGTCGGTGAGGCTGCCGCCGGAGTTGGTGAAGCTGCTGCCGCCGTTGTCGAAGTCCTTGTTCCCGCGGATGCCGTTGACCTGGACGTCCTCCGCGCGCAGGTGGTGCAGGTCGGTGCCCGGACCGGTGGCGGTGCCGAAGTCGCCGTGGGACTTGGCCCAGACGTGCTCACGGTTCCAGTCGCCCACGTCGCCGCCGTTCAGCGACTTGCTGCGGGAGATGCCCGAGTAGAGCAGCTTGACGTTGTTGCTGTTGGCCGGGTCCTGGTCGGTGACCTTCAGGGCCGCCCAGACGCCGTCGTACGACAGCTTGGTCTGGTCGTCGATGATGCCGTGCAGCGCGGTCTTCAGCGCCGAGCCCGTCTTGCCGATCGCGGCGGCGTAGTACGTGTCGTCGTACACGGCCGTGGCCGACGAGGCGTTGGCCGTGGCCGTCGTCGCGGCCGGGGCGGAGGCTCCGGCGGGCGCGGCGGTCAGGGCGGGGACGGTGAGGCCGGCCAGGACGGCGGACGTGGCGAGGGCGAGCGTCTTCCAGCGGCGGGGTACGGGTGTCACGGCCATGCGGGGAGTCCGATCTACGCGGATTGATGGAGCGGCCAACTCCGCGAGAGTGACATGGACATGCACGCCGTGGGGTGAAGGGGACGTGGCGAGGGTGTGACGGTAAGGGGGAAGTCGGGCGGTTCGGGCGTGGCGGGGGACGCCCGCCGGGGCGGGCGTCGACGGCGGGGGCGGTGCGAGCGGGCCGGTGCCGTGCCGAACGCCCGGCTGCCGCACGGCGGGCGAGTCGCTCCGCCCGCCGTGCCGGCACCGTCGTCGAGGCCGCCCGCCCCCTCCTGGCCGGCGCCGGTGCGGAGGGCGGAGGGGTCAGTGCTCGCAGAGGGAGAATTCCCGTTCGTAGAGCTGCTCGTTGTGTTCGTCGATGAAGAACTTGCGTTCCCGCATGAGTTCTTCGCGGTATTCCCTTGCCTGCTCCAGCGTCATGGTCGTGGTGCCGGACCACGGTTGCTGCGGTGGCACGTCGGAGGTCGAGACGATCGTCTCCGACGGGTCGACCAGGAAGAACGCGAGGATCTTGCGGTGTCCCGGACGGGTGGGGTCCGCGAGGCCGAACGAACCGACGCGGTGCTGCAGGACGTTCGGGAACGCCAGGCAGCGGCCCGCCGGGGTCGCCGCCGATCCCAGCACCTGGTTCAGCGCGTCCTCGTCCTCCAGGCCGTAGACGTCGCGCAGGCCGTTGTCGTCGTTCTGTTCGTAGGCCGGGTCGTCGAGTGCCGCCCGGAAGCTCAGCCGGCTCTCCGTGATGTTCTCGCTCTCCCAGTAGTAGATGCCGGTCGAGACGATCCGCTCGTTCATCATCCCCTCGACGTGCCAGGAACCGCCGGGGTACCGGGGCTTGTCGGGGGTGAGGTGAATGGTGGCGAGCTTGACGATGACCTGGAGCCGGCGGCCGCGCAGGTCGACCCGGTCGGCTGCGCCGGGCGGCTCGGGCGGTGTGAAGGCCGGGGCGTCCGGGACGACCGGGCGGCGGTTCTCCCACCAGTCGTCCTGAGCCGCTTCCCACACGCGGACGGCTTCTTCGAAGGCCTTGTCGTCGCTGTAGGAGCCGTGGTCCGGATGCTTCGGCTCGGAGTCGTACCACCCGTAGGGATCGGCCTCGATCCGCAGGGGGCGCGGGTGGCACAGATCGGTGAGGACGTTCTCCAGCAGCGGGCGGAAGCGCGCGAACACGTCCGGCAGGACGGAGGCCAGCTCGCGGTGGGTCTCGGGGTGGACGTTGTTGACGTACGAACGGAAGGTGACCGCGCCGTCGTCACGGACGTCGACGTCCGTGGGGAGCCACTGGAACCTCTCCGAGAACTCGTACTTCGAGTAGTGGTTCGTCGGGTTCCGCCAGGCCCGCTCGGGCGCACCGCTCACCTCGCGCACCAGGCAGAACAGTGAGGGATGAACCAGATCCAGTACCTGGCCGTCGGACCCGGGGTGCCAGTCCAGTTCCGCCTCGGGGACCTCTTCCAGCACGCGGACCGCCTCGCGCAGGCGGGACCTGAGCTTGTCGTCGACCAGCGTGTCCGACTGCCACACCCCGTCCACCGCGGACACCTCGGCGCCGGTTTCCCCGTCCCGCAGCGCGGCGTAGTGCCGGAGCTCGGCGAGCACGTAGCCGACCTGCGCCTCGGTGAGGCCCTGGGCGACCGCTTCCTCGGTCCACCTGGCGACGATGCCGGCGTCGTTCATCTTGTCGCGCCACCCCGGCTTCTCCCGGATCAGTGCGCTGCACTTGATCATCTGGAGTTCCCGCAGTGTCCGGGGTGTCGCGAACGGCAGGGCGCGGGAGGTGTGAAAGGGCAGCGGGAAGGGGGACAGGCCGGTCAACTCTGCTGATCCTCCGAGTCGGTGTGCAAGGGCCCGAAGAATACGTCAGGGGTCTGACAGCGCGGCCGTGGTCCCTGTGGCCGCCGGTCCCGGAGCCGGAGGTCCGGCGCGGTCGCATACCGTCCGGTCGCTCCGCCGGTCGCTCCGCCGGGCGGGGGCCGGCGGGCAGGGGCCGGCGGGCGGGAGGGGGAGGCGGGAGGTGCCGGAACCGTGGCGCGGGCCGGACGCGGCCGTGCGTCGAACGCGGCGCCGCCGCGCGTCAGGCGCCCGCCTAACCTCTCCCGTCCCGGGTCGCGGGGGCGAAAGAGGTCCCATTCGCATGAGGTGCGGTTCGCCGCCCATTCACCGGGAGGGGAGAAATCCCTGCCGGATACCGGAAAGGGATTTCTCCGTGCGCCGTGACGTGAGTGATCAGCCGTTCCAGTTTCCGCTGTTGAACGAGATGTGCTGGCCGTCGATGTCGGCCCAGTTCTCGGAGTACGCCCAGTACGTGTAGCCGGCGCCGTTGGAGATGCAGCGGACGGTGGCCATCACCTGGGTGGCGTTGAAAGCGGTCTTCAGGTCGTAGGTGCCGCACGTCGACACGTACCCGAAGGGGTCCCGCTGGCGCACGGTGAGCTTCACGCCCAACTGCCACGCCGTGTGGTCGCAGAACGTGGAGGAGGACGCCTGGATGAAGCCCCAGCCGTCCGGTGAGATGGTGTAACTGCCCCAGCAGTTGGCGGCTTCGGCCTTCTGGGTCTGGGCCTGCGCCGCGCCCGCCGTCATCGTCACGCCGGTCAGCGCCAGCGCCGCGGCGGCCACCATCGTGCCGATTCTTCGGGAGATCTTGCCCGCACCCGCTCGTCTACCGTTCATATTCCACCCCTTTGGTGTGAAAACAGAATTCGGGTAGTGCTGTGCCGTGCGCCGCACATCCCTTGGTGGACGGCGGCCGGGATGAATTCTGAGGGCGGGGCCCGGGACACGTCAATGAGGGCCTTTTTTATTCCGTTTTGAGGGAGCGGAACCGGCGGGCCAGAAGGGGCGACATCGCGACGAAGTCGCCGCGTGGCTCATTTATGCCCGGAAACTGTGTTTGGTCGGCGTCCGGAATTGCCGCCATAAGCGCCCCGTCCGGGAGCGTCCGCGGGGAGCGGGCCCACCGGCGCGCCGGGCCGCCCGGGGGCAGGCGAATTCCGACCGGCGTCACCCCCGGCCCCGCCCGCCCCGCCCTACCGTGACGTCATGCGTCTGCGAACCCTCCTCACGACGGCCACGGCCGCCCTGGCCACGGCCGGCTGCCTCACCGCGGCAGGCCCGGCCGCCGCCACGGCCCGCCACGCCTGTTCCCCCGCCGTCTCCATCGACTCCTACTCCGATGCCCTCGACAAGACGACGTACGGCGGCAGGTACGCGGGGAACTTCTCCGCGCTCGCCGTGGACCGGGACGGCGCCCTGGCCGCCCTGTCCGACCGGTCAACGCTGTTCCGGCTGGACGCGCACACGCTCCGGCCGCGCGGGGCGCACCCCCTGACCGGTGAGGACGGCGGCGCCCTCGACTCCGAGGGGCTCGTCGTCGACCGGGACGGCACCCGCCTGGTCTCCTCCGAGTCCGAGCCCGCCGTACGCCGCTACGCCCCCCGCCCCGGCCCGCATGCCGGACCCGCGCGCCTGCTGGAGCGGCTGCCCCTGCCGGACGGCCGCCTGCGCCCCGCCCCGGCCGGGCGGGCCCGCGCCAACGGCACCTTCGAGGGGCTGACCCTGCTGCCCGGCGGCCGCACCCTGCTCGCGGCCATGGAGTATCCGCTCGACGGCGACGACGCCGGCACCGTCCGGTTCCAGACGTGGCGGCGGGGCGGCGCCGGGGAGCCCTTCCGGGCCGGAGCGCAGTACGCGTACCGCGTGGACGCCGGACTCGGTGTGCCCGAGGTCGCCGCCGTCCCCGGCGGGCGCCTCCTCGTCCTGGAGCGCGGCTTCACCACCGGCGTCGGCAACACCGTACGGCTGTATCTCGCCGATCCCCGCCGCGCCGCCGACGTCCGCGCCGTCGGCCGGCTCAACGGGACCGAGGCCATGCCGAAGGCCCTCCTCGCCGACCTCGTGACCTGCCCGTCCCTCGGCGCGCCCGCCAGGCAGCCGCAGCCCAATCCGCTCCTCGACAACATCGAGGGCATGGCGGTCACCGGCCGCGGGTCCGGCGGCGCCCTGACGGTGCTCCTCGTCAGCGACGACAACCAGAGCGACGCCCAGACGACCCGCTTCTACCGCCTCCGCGTCCGCCCCGAAGCCGCCGGAGCGGCCCCGCGGTCATGACGGCGGGATGAAATCCGTCCCCGCCCGCGTTGGTGCCCTGCGGAAGACCGGGTCGCGAGACCGAGCGACACCAGCACCCTGGAGGGCACCGCGTGAGACCGCAACGGGGATGGGCACGGCGACTGGCGGGATACGCCTGGCGGTACCGCCAGGACGTCGTGCTGGCCCTCGGGGCGTCGCTCGCCGGGATGGCCGTCATGGCACTCGTCCCGCTCGTCGTCAAGGTGATCATCGACGACGTCATCGGCGAGCACAGCCGCCCCATGGGGCTCTGGGCCGGCGTCCTCGTCGGGGCCGCCCTAGCCGTGTACGTCCTCGCCTACGTCCGCCGCTACTACGGCGGCCGGCTCGCCCTCGACGTCCAGCACCACCTGCGGACCGAGATGTACGAGACGATCATGCGGCTCGACGGGCGGCGGCAGGACGAGCTGTCCACCGGACAGGTCGTCGGACGGGCCACCAGCGATCTCCAGCTCATCCAGGGCCTGCTGTTCATGCTCCCGATGACCGTCGGGAACTTCATGCTGTTCCTGATCTCCCTCGTCGTCATGGCCTGGCTGTCCCTGCCGCTCACCCTCGTCGCGCTGGCCGTCGCCCCCGCCATCTGGTTCGTCGCGAAGCGGAGCCGGACGCGGCTGCACCCGGCGACCTGGTACGCGCAGGCGCAGGCCGCCGCCGTCGCCGGGGTGGTCGACGGCGCCGTCGGCGGCGTGCGCGTCGTCAAGGGCTTCGGGCAGGAGGAGCAGGAGACCGGGAAGCTGCGGGAGGTCGGGCGGCGGCTGTTCGCCGGGCGGATGCGGACCATCCGGCTGAACAGCCGGTACACCCCCGCCCTCCAGGCCGTGCCCGCGCTCGGGCAGGTCGCCATGCTCGCCCTCGGCGGCTGGCTCGCGGTGCGCGGGAGCATCACGCTCGGTACGTTCGTCGCGTTCTCCACGTACCTCGCGCAGCTCGTCGGGCCGGTCCGGATGCTCGCCATGGTCCTCACCGTGGGGCAGCAGGCCCGCGCCGGCACCGAGCGCGTCCTGGAACTGATCGACACCGAGCCGTCCCTGACCGACGGGACGAGGGAACTGTCCCCCGACGCGCCCGCGACCGTCGAGTTCGACGACGTGTCCTTCGGGTACGACCCCGCGCGGCCCGTCCTCGACGGGCTGTCCTTCACCATCCGGCCCGGTGAGACGCTCGCCGTCGTCGGGGCGTCCGGGTCCGGCAAGTCCACCGTCTCCCTGCTGCTGCCCCGCTTCTACGACGTGACGCGCGGCGCCGTCCTCGTCGGCGGGCACGACGTGCGCGAGCTGACGTCCGCCTCGCTGCGCGCCGCCATCGGCCTCGTACCGGAAGATTCGTTCCTCTTCTCCGACACCGTCCGCGCCAACATCGCCTACGGCCGGCCCGACGCCACCGACGAGCAGATCGAGGCCGCCGCACGCGCCGCGCAGGCCCACGGCTTCGTCACCGCACTGCCCGACGGGTACGCCACCACCGTCGGCGAGCACGGCCTGACCCTGTCCGGCGGGCAGCGGCAGCGCATCGCGCTCGCCCGCGCCCTCCTCGGCGACCCCCGGCTGCTCGTCCTCGACGACGCCACCTCCGCCGTCGACGCCCGCGTGGAGCACGACATCCACGAGGCCCTCGCGCACGTCATGCGGGGCCGCACGACGCTGCTCATCGCGCACCGCCGCTCCACCCTCAACCTCGCCGACCGCATCGCCGTCCTCGACGGCGGGCGGCTCGCCGACCTCGGCACCCACGAGCAGCTCCAGAAGCGGTGCGCGCTGTACCGGCAACTGCTCACCGACCCCGACGAGCTGGGCGGCGTCTCACCCGGCCACACCCCGGCGCGGTCCGCGCCGCCCGAGGACACCTCCGTACGGGACGAGCTGGACGCCGAGTTCGACGCCGAGCGCGGCATCACGCCCCGGCTCTGGGCGGGGGAGCGCGAACCGCGCGACCCGGCCATGGAAGGCTCCCCGGCCACCCCGGAACTCCTCGCGCAGGTTGAGGCACTGCCCCCGGCGAAGGACGTGCCGGACGTCGACGAGGCCGCCGCCGTGCGGGCGGAGGACTCGTACGGGCTGCGGCGCCTGCTGCGCGGCTTCGGGCTGCCGCTGCTGGCCAGCCTCGGGCTCGTCGCCGTCGACGCGGGCACGGGACTGCTGCTGCCCGTCCTGATCCGCAACGGCATCGACGACGGTGTCTCGCGGTTCGCGCTCGGGGCCGTCTGGTCGGCCTCGCTGCTCGGGCTCGCCGTCGTCGTCGCGCAGTGGGCCGCGCAGATCGGCGAGATCCACATGACGGGCCGTACCGGCGAACGCGTCCTGTACGCGCTGCGCCTGAAGATCTTCGCCCAGCTCCAGCGCCTCGGCCTCGACTACTACGAGCGTGAGCTGACCGGGCGGATCATGACGCGGATGACCACCGACGTCGACGCGCTGTCCACCTTCCTCCAGACCGGTCTCGTCACCGCCTTCGTCTCCGTCGTCACCTTCTTCGGGATCATGGGCGCGCTGCTCGTCCTCGACGTCCAGCTCGCACTCGTCGTGTTCGCGACGCTGCCGCCGCTCGTCGTCGCCACGTTCTTCTTCCGCCGGGCGAGCGTGAAGGCGTACGAACTGGCCCGGGAGCGGATCTCCGCCGTCAACGCCGACCTCCAGGAGTCGGTGGCCGGACTGCGCATCGTGCAGGCCTTCCGGCGCGAGCAGGACGGCGGCGCGCGGTTCGCGGGGCGGAGCGCCGGGTACCGGGAGGCCCGGGTGCGCGGGCAGTGGCTGATCTCCGTGTACTTCCCGTTCGTGCAGTTCCTGTCGTCCGCCGCCGCTGCCGCCGTGCTGATCGTGGGCGGCGCGCGGATCGACGACGGCACGCTCTCGGCCGGCGCGCTCGTCGCGTACCTGCTGTACATCGACCTGTTCTTCGCGCCCGTGCAGCAGCTCTCGCAGGTCTTCGACGGCTACCAGCAGGCGACCGTCTCCCTCGGCCGCATCCAGGAACTGCTGCGCGAGCCCACCTCGACCCGCGCCCCCGACGAGCCCCTCGACGTCCTCGCCCTGCGCGGCGAGATCGCCTTCGAGGGCGTGGACTTCTCCTACGGCGACGACGAGGAGGCGCTCAGCGGCGTCGGCCTGCACATCCCCGCCGGACAGACCGTCGCCTTCGTCGGCGAGACCGGCGCCGGGAAGTCGACGCTGGTCAAGCTCGTCGCCCGGTTCTACGACCCGACCGCGGGCCGCGTCACCGTCGACGGCAGGGACCTGCGCGACCTCGACCTCGCCGCGTACCGGCACCGGCTCGGCGTCGTCCCGCAGGAGGCGTACCTCTTCCCCGGCACGGTCCGCGACGCCATCGCCTACGGGCGGCCCGGCGCCACCGACGCCGAGGTGGAGGCCGCCGCGCGGGCCGTCGGCGCGCACGGGATGATCGCGGGCCTGGAGGGCGGCTACCTGCACGAGGTCGCCGAACGCGGACGCAACCTCTCCGCCGGGCAGCGCCAGCTCATCGCACTGGCCCGCGCCGAACTGGTCGACCCCGACATCCTGCTCCTGGACGAGGCGACGGCCGCGCTGGACCTGGCCACCGAGGCCCAGGTCAACCAGGCGACCGACCGGCTCGCGGGCCGCCGCACCACGCTCGTCGTCGCGCACCGGCTGACCACGGCCGCCCGCGCCGACCGCGTCGTCGTGGTGGACCGGGGCCGGGTCGTGGAGGACGGCAAGCACGAGGAACTGCTGGCGCGCGGCGGACGTTACGCACAACTGTGGCGCACGTTCGTCGGCCGGTCCGAACCCGGGGAACCCGTCGGCGCGTCCCGCTGACGGCCGTGCGACCATGCGTCACACGCACCGCGTCCGTACACCAGTGCACCCGTGACGTGGGGCGCGCTGACGGTGCGGCGCGGTGCTCGGGCAGTGCGGTGCGGCGGTGGGTCGCGGTGACGACGCGGGAGGGGCCACGGTGGGCAGACGAGCGAGCGGTACGCCGGACACGGGCGCGGCGGACGGCCCCGCCGGGGCGATACGCGGGCGGTGCGCCCTGGGGCTGGCCGTCCTGGCCGCGGCGGGACTGCTCGCGGTGGCCGCGCCCGGCGACGCGCAGGCCGCCTCGTACTGTCCGGGCCGCAAGGTCCGCACCCTGCCGTTCTCCACCGGCGCCGTCCTCCTCTACCGGAGCGACGGCTACGTCTGTGCCGTCACGGTGCCCGAGAAGCCCGGCACGAAGCGGGCCATGATGGTCAGCGTGCAGGCGCGCGGCGGCCGCCCCGTCGTGGACGAGGGCAGCTTCGCGTACCACGCGGGCCCGGTCACCGTGTACGCCGGTCAGCGGTGCGTGTGGGTGAAGGGGCGGGTGGGCGGCGGCTCGGTCGACTCGGGCTGGACACTCTGCTGAGTTCTCCCGCCGGTTCCCCAACCGCCGTGCGGGGTACGGGAGTCGGGCTCCGGCCGTGATTGTCGGTGGCCGCCTCTAGGGTGCCGTCATGGAAGCGACACCACCGCAGGAACCACCGCCCGGGGAGCCCGCCGTCCGGGACACCGCCAGGGTGACCGTCACCTGGTCCGAGGACGTGGCGGACGCCGTCGCCGAGGCCCTCGGCGACCCCCGCGTGACCGCGCTGCGGATCGAGCCGGAGACCCCCGACGACCCGCAGGACGACTTCTGGGACGACGAGTCGGGCTTCGACGAGGACGGCAACCTCCTCCCGCTGCCGCCCCGCGAGGCCGGTGCCCTCGCCGACCTCGACCTCGGCGGGCTGCGCGAGCTGGACCTCTCCTACTTCCGCATCGGAGACCCGGGCGCCGGGAGCCTCGCCGCGGCGGCCTCCGCGGGCCGGATCGAGACGCTCGACCTGCGCTACTGCGGGCTCGGCGACCAGGGCGTGGCGGCCCTGGCGGGCTCGCCGGCCTTCGCCGGCGTACGGCGCCTGCACCTCCAGCGCAACCGGATCACCGGCGAGGGCGTGCGCGCCCTGACCCGGCTGACCGGCATCGAGGAACTCGACCTGAGGTACAACGCCATCGGCGAGGACGGCGCGCGGGCCCTGGCCGAGGCGCCGTTCGCGGGCTCCCTCACGCGGCTGAGGCTGCACCGCCAGGACGTCACCGACGCGGGGGTGCGGATCCTGGCATCCGCCCCGCGGCTCCCTTCCGTCCTGCGCAGCTTCTGGAGGAGCGTATGAGCGCCCGCACCGGCACCGGCATCTCCCTGAGGGACCGCTTCTTCGCGCTGTCGGCGGCCACCGGCCCCGGGGCGTCCGAGGAGGACCTGGCCCGCTACCGCGCCGAGGTCGACGCGACCGACTCCCCGCCGGCCGCCGTGGTCGACGGGCTGTCGGTGTCCTGGCACCCGACGGCCCGCTTCAAGGCGGTGCGCTTCCTCGACGCGGAGCGCGTCGACGCGGCGGTGCGCGGCCTGTTCGCCCGGCCGAGCGCGGACGCGCCGCACCTGGCCGCCGTGTTCGTGGACCCGCGCGAGCTGTCGTTCCGCACCTTCGAGAACATCGTGCCGCTGGACCGGCTGTTCGAGGACGCCGCCCCGGACCTCGCCCTCGGCGAGCCGGTCCGGATCGCCGAGGGCGCCTACACGGCTGGCCTGACCGCGCCGGAGGCCGACCGCGCCCGTCTGGCGGCCCTGGACGAGCTGAACCTCTACGTCCCGCCCCTCAACTCCGGCTCCCGCGGCGGCGAACGCTTCATCTTCCACTCGGCGCTGCTGGCCGAGGCGCTCACCCGGGCCGTGTCCCGGGCGCTGCCCGCCCCGGTCCTCGACGGCTTCTCGCACGTCAACCCGGTCTTCCGCTGCAACCGCTTCGAGCCCGGCGACGCGCGCTTCCACCACCACCGCGACACGCCCTACTACGACGCCGCCCGCGGCCACATCTCCCGCTACACCGTGCTGCTGTACCTGACGGGCGGGTCCGGCGGCCCGGACGCCCCCGCCCTCGACCTGACCGGCGGCACCGCCCTCACCGGCATCGACGCCTTCACCTGCGTCGTCTTCGACCAGCGCTACGAGCACGAGGGCGCCCCCTACCGCGACGGCCGCAAGGTCTTCCTGCGCAGCGAGCTGATCTTCGAGACCGGCGAGTCCGGGACGGCGCACGACCCGGACATCGGCGCGCTGTTCAGCAAGGCCTGCTACCTGACCGGCGAGAGCGTCTTCGCCCCGGAACTGGCCCGGCACGCCGACGCCTACTACAACCGGGTCGCCGCCGCGCACTGGAACGGCCTGCCCGTCACCGGCCCGGCGCCCGAGCCCTTCGTCCACAAGCGGTTCCGGGGCGTGGACTTCGTCGCGAACGGCTATGACTTCTGGTTTGCCAGGCAGGACGGACTCACGCTCACCGAGTGCGCCGCCCTCACCCTGCTCGACTACTTCAACTGCAGGCTGGGCGAGACCGCCTTCCGCGACGCGTGCACCACCTCGGTGATCGAGGCGGAGGGCACGCGGTGGATCGCCCCCTTCCTCGCCGAGCGGCGCGAGCGGCGGGCCCGGCCCGGTGAGGGCGGGAGAGGCGAGGGCGCGGAGGCGGCCGTCGCCGCCTTCGACAAGTCCGTGTTCTTCCCGGAGCCCGAGGAGCCCGACGACGCCTGCTGCCCCTTCCACTCCTGGGGCTTCGACGCCACCCGCTTCGACGAGATCATCGCCCTGAACCGGGCCGCGCAGACCTTCGCCAAAGCGCACATCATGCCGGCGCCCCTGCTCATGCTCGGTCAGGACGTGGTCCTCGACCCGGAGAAGTTCGTGGTCCGGGGCGACCGGATCCACGTGCTGGGCAAGGAGTCCCTGACCCCGGTGAACTTCGCGGCCTGCTGGAACAGCGGCGGCTACCCCAGCAACTACATCGACGTGCTCGCCACCGTCGGCACGGCGCACTTCCTCGTCCCGCCGATCCTGTTCTCCGAGACGGACGACTGCTACCACCTGCGGTTCGACTTCTTCCGCAACACCTGGATGGTGCGGCACGAGCGGTCCACGGTCCCCGTGCCCAGAATCCGCGACTACGGCGAGATGGACTTCGACCCCGACGACTGGGACACGCGCCCCGAGGCGTCCGTCGCCTACCCCTGGATGTCCGCGGTCGACCCCTCCCTGGTCAGGACGCCGTCCGGCGACCGCAGGCCCGCCCCCTGGTGGACCGACGGGAGCGACCTCGAAAGCGAACTCCTCGACTGCATGGCCGAGGTCGAGGAGGAGTACGAGGAAGAGCGGGAAGAGGCGGCACGGTCACGGGAGGCGTGACCGGCGAGCCCTCCGCCGCACCGCCTCCCGCCGCACACCCCTGGTGCCCACCCGAGTCACTCCGATAGCTTCCGGCGCACATCTGTTCTTTCCAGGGGAGGGTGCATGAGCAAGGCGCTCAGAAGCCTGCTGGCGCTCACCGTGCTCATCGGCACGGTGAGCACGGCGGGCGCGGCCACCGCCGCCGAGCCGGAAACCACCGGCGCGGCCGGACCGGCCGAAGCGGCGGAGTCGGCCGACATCAAGGACCGGCTGCTGTCCATACCGGGCATGAGCCTCGTCGAGGAGAAGCCCTACACCGGGTACCGCTTCTTCGTCCTCAACTACACCCAGCCCGTCGACCACCGGAACCCGGCCAAGGGCACCTTCCAGCAGCGCATCACCGTGCTGCACAAGGACGTCTCACGCCCCACGGTCTTCTACACCGGCGGCTACCACGTCTCCACGACCCCCGGCCGCCGCGAGCCCACCCAGATCGTGGACGGCAACCAGGTGTCGATGGAGTATCGCTTCTTCACCCCGTCCCGTCCCGAACCGGCCGACTGGTCCACACTGGACATCTGGCAGGCCGCCAGCGACCAGCACCGCATCTTCCAGGCGCTCAAGCCGGTCTACGACCGGAACTGGATCTCGACGGGCGGCTCCAAGGGCGGCATGACCGCCACGTACTACGAGCGCTTCTACCCCCGCGACATGGACGGCGTCGTCGCCTACGTCGCCCCGAACGACGTCGTGAACAAGGAGGACTCGGCCTACGACCGGTTCCTCACCCGCGTCGGCACCAAGGAGTGCCGCGACCGGCTGAACGCCGTGCAGCGCGAGGCGCTCGTACGCCGTGAGCCGCTGGAGAAGAAGTACGAGGCGTACGCCGCCGAGAACGGCTACACCTTCGGCACCATCGGCAGCCTGGACCGCGCCTACGAGGCGGTCGTCCTGGACTACGTGTGGGGCTTCTGGCAGTACAGCACCCTGAAGGACTGCGCGGACATCCCGGCCGACGCCAAGAACGCCACCGACGACGAGATCTGGACCTCCGTCGACACGATCTCCGGCTTCTCCTTCTACACCGACCAGGGCCTGGAGCCGTACACGCCGTACTACTACCAGGCGGGCACCCAGCTCGGCGCGCCCACCATCCGGTTCCCGCACATCGAGCCGCAGTACCTGCGCTACGGCTACCAGCCGCCGCGCAACTTCGTGCCGCGGGACATCCCGATGACGTTCCGGCCGTCGGCGATGCGCGACGTGGACGACTGGGTGCGCAAGAACGCCCACCACATGCTGTTCGTGTACGGCGAGAACGACCCGTGGGGCGCCGAGCGGTTCCGCCCCGGCCGCGGCGCCCGCGACGCGTACGTCTTCACCGCGCCCGGCATGAACCACGGCGCGAACGTCGCCGGGCTCGTCGCCGGCGAGAAGGCCCTCGCCACGGCCCGCATCCTGGAGTGGGCCGGTGTCGCCTCCGCCGCGGTGCGGGACGACCCGGCGGCGGCGAAGCCGCTGGCGAAATTCGACGCCCGGCTCGACAAGCACGACCTGCGACGGGAGGCCCCGCTGCGCCCGTAGCGCGGCGGACCACCCGATGAGGAAGGCCGTGGACGCCGGGCATCCCGCCCGCGCGTCCACGGCCTTCGCCGTCGACCCGGTCCGCGGCTACACCTCGTACGTCAGCCCGTGGCCGACCGGGTACAGCACCTGCGCCGGGTCGTCGGCCCGCTGCACCGGCACGGGCAGCTTCCCGGTGGGCGCGACCCGGCCCGCGATGACCCGGGCCGCCGCGCGCACCTCGACGTCGGTCCAGCAGTAGGCCGCCACGACGGCCGGCACGCCCGGCAGGTGCGCCACGTCGTACGGGTTGCGGATCGCGACCGCCACGACCGGCTTCCCGGTCGCCAGGAGCTGCTGCACCAGGGTCTTCTGGCTGCTGCTCGCGGTGACGTTGTACGTCGCCACCACGACGGCGTCGGCGTCCTGGGCCGCGGCGACCGCGCGGGCGACGGCCGCCGCGTTCGGGGCGGTGCCGGTGGACAGGGCGGTGGCGGTGAAGCCCTGCTCGGTGAGCGCGGCGGCCAGCACACCGGTCGGCGGTCCGGTGGT
>DASTDN010000620.1:0-3482 GCA_035710365.1 Streptomyces sp.
CCTCGTCGGCAAGGACCTGGCCGAGGCGCGCCGGGTCCAGGAGACCTTCCTGGAGCTGATGCAGTCCAAGGGCCGGATCGAGCCCGACGACGCCATGGAGGAGATCCTGGAGGACGCCGTCGCGTTCGCCGGGGTGTCCAAGTACCCGGCACGGGTGAAGTGCGCCCTCCTGAGCTGGATGGCGTGGAAGGACGCGACGGCCCAGGCACTGGGCGGAGCCGACGCCGAAAGGAAGACGGCATGAGCGACACCGTTGAGATGAAGCCGGCCACGGAGGAAGAGGTCCGTGAGGCGCTGTACGACGTGGTCGACCCGGAGCTGGGCATCGACGTCGTCAACCTCGGCCTGATCTACGGCATCCACATCGACGACGCGAACATCGCGACGCTCGACATGACCCTGACGTCGGCGGCCTGCCCACTGACGGACGTCATCGAGGACCAGGCCAAGTCCGCCACGGAGGGCCTCGTCAACGAGCTGCGCATCAACTGGGTCTGGATGCCGCCGTGGGGCCCCGACAAGATCACCGACGACGGGCGCGAGCAACTGCGGGCCCTGGGCTTCAACGTCTGACGCCCGCCAGTAGTGCCGAGCGAGGCCCCCCGGAGCGTTCCGGGGGGCCTCGCGCCGTCGGTGTCCGGCGGGACGCCGGCGGGGGAGGGCCGACGGTCCGGCCCGATCGGCGGCGCGCCCGGCGGTTCGGCCGGGCGCGCTCGCGGGAGGCCCCGCGCGGGGTGGACACCGGCCGGTGGGAAGTGGCGCGGACCGGCTGGTGGGACGGCGCGGGGACCAGTTGGCCGGGGTGCCGTCGGCCGGGTTAGGTTTCCCCCATGACCGACACGACCGCACCTCGCACCACCGGCGCCGTTGCCGCCGGCCTCGCCACGATCGCCGCCGACGGCACCGTTCTCGACACCTGGTTCCCCGCGCCCGAACTCGTCGAGGATGCCGGGCCCGCCGGCACCGAGCGGCTGCCGGCCGCGCGGGCCGTGGAGCTGCTCGGCGAGGGCGCCGCACGGGCGGTCGGCCCGGACGCCCGGCGGGGCGTCGAGGTGGTCGCGGTCCGCACGGTCGTCTCCTCGCTCGCCGAGAAGCCGCTCGACGCCCACGACGTCTACCTGCGCCTGCACCTGCTGTCGCACCGCCTGGTCAAGCCGCACGGCCAGAGCCTGGACGGCATCTTCGGCCACCTCGCGAACGTCGCCTGGACCTCCCTCGGCCCGGTCGCCGTGGACGACCTGGAGCGGGTGCGGCTGAACGCCCGCGCGGAGGGCCTGCACCTCCAGGTGACGTCGGTGGACAAGTTCCCGCGCATGACGGACTACGTCGCGCCGAAGGGCGTCCGCATCGCCGACGCGGACCGGGTCCGCCTCGGCGCGCACCTCGCCGAGGGCACGACGGTCATGCACGAGGGCTTCGTCAACTTCAACGCCGGCACGCTCGGCACGTCGATGGTCGAGGGCCGTGTCTCGGCGGGCGTCGTCATCGGCGACGGCTCGGACATCGGCGGCGGCGCCTCGACCATGGGCACGCTGTCCGGCGGCGGCAACGTCGTGATCGCGATCGGCGAGCGCTGCCTGATCGGCGCCGAGGCGGGCGTCGGCATCGCGCTGGGCGACGAGTGCGTGGTCGAGGCGGGCCTGTACGTCACCGCGGGCACCCGCGTCACCATGCCCGACGGACAGATCGTCAAGGCCCGTGAACTCTCCGGCGCCTCGAACATCCTCTTCCGGCGCAACTCGGTCACGGGCTCGGTCGAGGCCCGGCCCAACAACGCGGTGTGGGGCGGCCTGAACGAGGTGCTGCACAGCCACAACTGACCCACGGTGACCCGCCCCGCCGCACCCGTGCCGCCGACGGGCGGCCGGGGCGGGTGGCGCCGGCGGGTCCGGCCCGGCCGCCGTACCGCGGGGGCGTCCGCCCCGCGCCGCGCGCCGTCCATGATCACGTACGGGTTGTTCCGCGTGACCTTCGGGCGGGTCCGGCTGATGAGCACGGTGACGCCGGTCCGGTCAGCAGCTCGACCGGACCGAACCCACTGGATGAAGGGCCGAACGATGACGAACGGGCGAACCATGACGGACAGGCGGACGTGGGCGGCGCTGCGGCGGCCCGTCGGGGTGCTGGTGCTCGCGGCCGTGTGCTGGCTGCCCGCCGGGACGGCGCACGCCGACGAGACCAACGCGAACTCGCACAACGGGCACCGGTTCGGGCTGGTCAACACGGGTCAGGTCGACGACCCGGCGGAGGACGTGCTGGAGCACACGCTGCTCGTGGGCGGTCAGCACACCTGGGGCTGACCCCCGCCTCCGGCTCGCCCGCCGGTGCGTCGGCTCGTCCCCCGGACGGGGGCGCGGCCGGCCGGTCCCGAGCCGCTCGCGGTCCGTCGGCCGTCCCCTGGCCGGCGGGCCGCGGTGCCCGGGGGCCGCTGTGTCCGGCGGGCCGGTGGCGGGCGGGCCGCAGCGGCGGGCGGGGCGGGCCCCTTCGCCGTCCGTTCCGCCGTACGGGGCAGTCCCCGGCCGGTCACCCGCGGCCGCACGTGCGTCTCCCGCCGGACAACGGCCGGTTCTCCTCGGCCGCCGGTTACTGGTGTCCGTTTTCTTCCGCGGGGTACCCGGAGCTTTCCGGAACCGAGAGGAGGCGGAACGTGACCGGGACCATGGACACCGGACGCCGCGCACACAACGGGGACGTCCGCTCCCGCGACGAGCACTCCGTGGGCGAACTCGTCGGACAGGCCACCGAACAGCTCTCCCGGCTCGTCCGGCAGGAAATCGCCCTCGCCAAGACGGAGCTGGCCGAGAAGGGCAAACGCGCGGGCAGGGGCGGCGGACTGCTCGGCGGCGCCGGGGCCTTCGCCTACGCCGGGCTGCTCGCCCTCGCCGGCACGGGAGTCGCCGCGCTCTCGCTGGTGCTGCCGGTCTGGGCCGCGGCGCTGATCGTGACGGCGGCGCTGTTCGTGATCGCCGGCGTGCTGGCCGCGGTGGGCCGCGCCCAGTTGCGCCGTGCCACACCGCCCACGCCCGAGGCGACTCTCGGCAGCGTCCGGGCCGATGTCGAGGAGATCAAGGGAAGGGCACACCGATGAAGCCGTCGTCGGCCGGGGCCAAGGGGCCCGATGAGCTGAGGCAGCAGATCCAGCGCACCCGAGCGCAGCTCGGCGACACCGTCGAGGAACTGGCGGGCAAGACGGACGTCAAGGGCCGAGCCCGCGCCCGCGCCGCCGACCTGCGCGACAAGGCGGGCGCGATGACCGTCCAACTGCGCAGCTCCGCCGCACAGGCGGGCCACACCGTGCAGGGGAAGGCCACCAGGGCAAGCCACACCGTGCAGGGCAAGGCCGCCAGGGCCGGGCACGCCGTACAGGGCGGCAGGAGGAGGAAGAGGGAGAGGACCGGGGCGGCCGGCGGCCCGGACACGGCCGCGCGTGGCGGCTCCACCCTGGCCGAGGAGATCACCGAGCGCACTCCCGGTCCCGTCCG
>DASTDN010000621.1:0-2113 GCA_035710365.1 Streptomyces sp.
CCCGGCGCGCAGGCTGCGGGCGGCGGCGTGCGGGACGTAGCCGAGTTCCCGGGCGGCGGCGTGGACGCGGCGGCGGGTGGGTTCGCTGATGCGTACGGCGCTGGTGTTGTTCAGGACGTAGGAGACGGTCGCGCGGGAGACACCGGCCAGGCGGGCGACGTCGGCGCTCGTGGGGACGGCGCCCCCGGGCACGGTGCCCGGGGGCACGGAGTGCGGTGGTGCGGGCGTCAAAGTTCCCCCTTGCGCGCGCCGAGCCGTGAGTCCGGGTCGGGCGCGGGCGTTTTCGGTATCTGCACCATGACGTACCGCATCTTGGCAGAAGCGCGGGGCGCGGTCGCGGCCGGGGGAAGCCGTGCGGACGCGGCCGGTTGACGATCTTTGACGGCGCCATGGCGAAGGTGCCGCGGGTGTCACTCCCCCACGGTGCGGGTCACTCTGGCGACCAGGTCGAGCCAGGCCGTCTCCAGCCGTTCCAGGGGCATGCCGCACTGCTGGGTGAGGTGGTGGACGAGCGCCGGGTCGAGGGTGCACAGCAGGGTGTGGGCGAGGAGTTCGCCGTCCGCGTCGGGGGCCGCCTCGCGCAGCAGGAGGGTGAGGTGGCCGCGCAGGAAGCGGCGCGGGGCGGGGGTGAAGCGGCGGTCCGGGCCGGCATCGGCGGCGAGTTGCAGGTCGAGTTCGTCGGCGGTGCGGCGCAGCAGGGCGCGGCCGAAGGCCCGCAGGCGCTCGACGGCCGGTGCTCCGGGGCCCAGCGGCGGCGGCCCGCCGAGCAGGGCGGCCTGGAACTTGCGCTCCGAGTGGTCCAGCAGGGCGAGGAGCAGGCCGGTGCGGTCGCCGAAGCGGCGGAAGACGGTGCCCTTGCCGACCGAGGCGGCCGCGGCGACCGCCTCCATGGTGAGGCAGCTCGCGCCGTGCTCGGCGATCAGGCGCTCGGCGGCCTCCAGCAGCCGGGCCCGGTTGCGGGCGGCGTCGGCGCGCAGGCACGGCTCGTCGGCGGCGGGGCCGAGCTGGAGCAGTTCGACCTGGGCCGCGGGCTCCTCGGGCTTCGGGAAGGGGGGCAGGGCGGCGGTCATGGAGCCAGCGTAAGGCATCGGGAACAAAACTGGACCGTGGTCCGCTTTAGCTGCTACAACGGAAGCGGACCTTGGTCCGGATCACTCCGGCCCGCTGGGTCGCGCTTTCGCCACCGGTTTCGTTCATCCAGGGAGTTTCACCATGTCTGTTCGGATTCTCGCGCTCGTCGGCAGCCTCCGCGCCGGTTCGCACAACCGTCAGCTCGCGGAGGCGGCCGTCGGGCTGGCTCCCGCGGGCGTGACCGTGGACCTGTTCGAGGGCCTGGCGGACATCCCCTTCTACAACGAGGACCTCGACGTCGAGGGCTCCGTTCCGGCCGCCGCCTCGAAGCTGCGCGAGGCCGCGGGCGCCGCGGACGCGCTGCTGCTGTTCACGCCGGAGTACAACGGCACCATCCCGGCGGTGCTGAAGAACGCCATCGACTGGCTGTCGCGCCCGTACGGCTCCGGCGCGCTCACCGGCAAGCCGGTCGCCGTGGTCGGCACCGCCTTCGGCCAGTACGGCGGCGTCTGGGCGCAGGACGAGACGCGCAAGGCGCTGGGCGTGGCCGGCGGCAAGGTGCTGGAGGACGTCAAGCTGGCGATCCCCGGTTCCGTGACGCGGTTCGCCACGACGCACCCGGCCGACGACGCGGAGGTCGCGGCGCAGCTCACCGAGGTCGTGGCGCGCGTGCACGAGCTGGCCGGGGGCGCGGCGGCGGCCTGACCGGCCACCGTGCGCATCCCGGGGCGTTTTCGCGCTCCCCGGGGCTGCCCCGGCCCGCGGGTCCGGGGAGGACGGCACCCGGGCCACCGGCCTGCCCGGCGGATCCGCCGTGAGGCGACGGGGGGTGCGGGGCGCGGGCGGCGGTGACCGTGCCGCGGCGGGTACGTGCGGTCACCGCGGGCCGGCCGGACAGCCCGCGCCCCGCGGTGGGCCCGAAGTCGCCCTGGACGTGCGCCGAGCCGGTGCCGCACCCTGGCTGTGACGCGACGGCCGGACCGGCGGCCGTCCGCAGCCGGGCACCGTGGACCGGGCGCACCGTTCCCGGGCGGACGATCCG
>DASTDN010000622.1:0-5146 GCA_035710365.1 Streptomyces sp.
TGGCGTGGTCGACGACCACGCCGGAGAGCACGTCCTCCTCGACGGCCGGGGTGAGCAGGATGTGCAGCGGGCGCCGCGCGGGCGGGGCCAGCGGCCGGTCCAGCAGACAGCTCACCTTCAGCATCGGGGTGAACCCGCACGCGTCGAGGAAGGGCCGTTCGTCGGCGGGCGCCTCCGGGCGCAGCGCCGCCGCGACCGGCGCCGGCACGGCCAGCACGACGGCCCCCGCGCGCACCTCGCCGTCGTCGAAGCGCAGGGTGGCGCCGCCGCCCGTGTCGACGACCTCCCGCACGGTCCGCCCGGTCACCACGTCGGTGCCGTCGGCGAGCCGCCGCGCCAGGAAGTCCATGCCGTCGCGGTACGTGCGCCAGCCCGAGGGCGAGCCCGACTCCAGCAGCAGACTCACCAGCGGCGCGGCCGCCGAACGGGCGGTGTCCCAGCCGAAGAAGCAGCCCGCGACCGGCTGGAACACGTAGTCGTGCAGGTCGGAGTGGTAGCGGGCGGCCGTCTCGCGCACCGTGGCGGCGCCCAGCGGGGTCTGTTCGGGGCGGTCGCCGTCGAAGCGGGCGCGGCGGCGGCCCGTCCAGGCGGTGAACGCGGCCAGGTCGAGGCGGGCACGCGCGGACAGCCCGGCGCCGGTGAGCACGGCCGTGCTCTCGCCGACCCCGAGGTGGGCCCGCCCGGCCCGCCACACGGCGACACCGCCGCCGATCCGGGGCACGTCCGTGGGAGTGGCGCCCACGCGCCGCAGCAGCTCCCAGGTGGCGCGGTAGCCGCGCGCGGCCACCTGCTCGGCCCCGGTGTCCACCGTCCAGCCCTCGTGGCGGACGCTGCGCATCCGCCCGCCCACCTGCGGCGCGCCCTCGTAGACCCGGACGGACAGCCCGGCGCGGCGCAGTTCGTGGGCGGCGGTCAGGCCCGCGATGCCCGCGCCGACGACCGCGACGTCCACATCGGTGGAGGTGGTCATGCGGTCACCTCCACCGCGAGCAGCGCGTGGGCGGCCGTCATCAGGACCACGGACAGCCGGTGCACCGCGAAGCCGGTGCGGCGCGCGGTCATGATGTCGCCGCGCACGAACCCGGTCAGGTACTGGCGGGCCCGCAGCGCGGTCGCCGGCAGCATCAGCAGGACGAACCACCACGGGGCCACCCCGGTCGCCGAGGCGACCGCCCCGATCAGGAACTCCGCGCCGGACAGCGCCCCGACGAACACGGCGTTGCCCCGCTGCGACAGCAGCGCCGCCGCGGTCGGACGGCCCACCGCCCGGTCACCGGCGACGTCGTTGGTGTTGGAGTACACCCCGAACATCAGCGGCCCGAACCCGAACAGCACCGCCTGCACGGCCAGGAACCCGGACCAGCCGCCCGTCACCAGCCCGTGGGGCACCACCACGAGCACCGCGCCGAGCGCGACGAGGAACGCCTCCTGGAAACCGTGGTAACTGATCTTCAGCCCGTACGAGTACTGCAGCGCCACGGCGAACAGGGCGCCCGCCGCCACCAGCGCCCACACCGGCCGGTGCGGTGCCAGCAGCGCGGCCCCCGTCCACAGCACCGCGCCCGCCCCCGCGCAGCCCCAGGCGAACCGCAGTGCCCGGGGCACCGTGAGCGTGCCGGCGACGAGGGGCTTGCGGGCCTTGCTGCGCAGCGGGTTGTCGGGGCCGTAGTTGGCGAGGTCGCTGCCGTCCCGGAAGCCGGTGACGTCGTCCAGGGCGACCATCGCCATGAGGACCGCGATCTCCCCGGCCAGGAACACCGCCAGCACCAGCCCCTGACGGCCCGTCAGGGAACCGGCCGGGAAGGCGGCGGCGGACAGGGCGAGGAAGATGCCGAGGTAGTAGTCGTACACGTCCAGCTTGCCGAGCCGCGCGTACACGCGCAGCCTGCTCACGAGCCGGGCGGCGGGCGCGGGGCGGCCCGCCGCGATGCTGTCCGTCATGGGTGGGTGACCTCTTGCCATTCTGTCCGTGGGACGTGGGGGAAGGCGCGGGGGAGGGGGGAAGGGCCCGGGCGGCGCGGGGGAGCGCGCCGCCCGGGAGGCGGGGCCGGGGCGTCAGCGCCCGGCGGCGAAGGCGCACACGACGTCGGCGACGTGCTCGACCTGCGCGTCGCTCAGCATGTGGTGCACGGGAAGCGCCAGGTGACGGCGGGCGGCCTCCTCGGCGCGCGGCCAGCGGGCACCGGCCGGTGCCCAGGGGACGAAGGCGCGCTGCGCGGGCAGGGGCAGCGGGTAGTAGACGTGGCTGGCGACGCCCGCCGCGGCCAGCCGGCCGGCGAGGGCGTCCCGGTCGGAGGCCAAAACCGTGTACACGTAGAAGCAGCGGCCGTCCGCGGTGGACGGCGGCGGGACGACACCGCGCTCGGCGAGCGGCGCGAACCGCCCGGTGTAGTACGCGGCGATCTCCGCGCGCCGCGCGAGCCGCGCCGGGAAGCCGCGGTGGCGGTGCGTCTGGAACGCGGCCTGGATCTCGTCGAAGCGGCTGTTGAGCCCCATCGCGTGGTGCACGAAGCGCTGTCCGGCGAGCTGGCCGTGGTTGCGCAGCATCCGCACCCTCTCGCCGAGCCGCGGGTCCCGGGTCACCACCGCCCCGCCCTCGCCGGGCATCCCGAACGTCTTGACCTGTACGAAGGAGTACACGCCCGCCTCCCCCCACAGCCCGGCCGGGACGCCGCGCAGCACGCCGCCCTGCGCGACCGCCGAGTCCTCCAGCAGACGCAGCCCGTGCCGGACGGCCAGTTCCGTGAACCGCGGCATGTCGGCCATCACGGAGAACATGTGGGCGGGCATCACCGCCCTGGTCCGCGCGGTGACGAGTTGCTCGGCGTGGTCCGGGTCCATGGTCATGGTGTCGGGCCGGACGTCGGCGAAGACGGGGGCGGCTCCGGTGACGGCCACCGATGCGGCCAGCGGGGCGCAGCCGAACGCGGGCACGATCACCTCGTCGCCGGGACCGATGTCCATGGCCCGCAGCACCAGCGACAGCGCGGAGGTGCCGCTGGAACAGGTCACCACGTCGGCGGCGCCGAGGTCCTCGCGCAGCAGCTCCTCGAAGGCGGCGGTGCGCCGGCCGAGGATGAAACGCTGCTCCGGGTCCAGGCCCACCTCCCGCACGACGTCGAGGAGCATGGCGCGCTCGGCCTCGAACAGCGCGGGCGGGAAGAAGGGCACGGCGGGAGAGGTCGGGGCGGTCACGCGGCCGTCCCCCGTCCCGCGAGGAAGGAGCGGACGGCGCCGCACACCCGGTCCACGTCCTGCGTGCTCAGATCGGGGTGGAACGGCAGCGCCACCGCCCGCCCGGCCGCCGCCTCGGCGTGCGGGAAGTCGCCCGGCCGGTGGCCCAGACCGGCGAAGACCGGCTGGTGGGGCAGCGGCAGCGGATAGTAGACCTCGGTGCCGATGCCGTGCCGGTCGAGATGGCCGACCAGGGCGTCCCGGTCCTCGGTCTCCACGAGGTACACGTAGTACACGTCGCGGTCGCCCGGCCCCCCGTCGGTGGCGCGCGGCAGACGGACGACGCCCGGTACGTCCCGCAGGCGCGCGGTGTACGCGGCGGCAAGCTCGGCCCGGCGGGCGATCTGCTCCTCCAGCACCGTCAGCTTGGCGAGCAGCACGGCCGCCTGGAAGTCGTCCATCTTGCTGTTCACACCCGGCCAGGCGCTCTCGGTGGAGATGGCCGGGAAGTCGTTCAGGGTGCGGCCCGCCCTGCCGTGGTGGCGCAGGGCCGCGACGGTGTGCGCCACCTCCGGGTCGTCGGTGAGGACGGCGCCCGCGTCGCCGAGCGCGCCGAGCGTCTTGGAGGGGAAGAACGACAGCACCCCTCCCGCGCCGTGCAGGCCCGCGTGCACACCGCCCCGGCGCATGCCGATCGCCTCGGCGCTGTCCTCGACCATCGTCAGCCCGTGCCGCCGCGCCACCGACGCGATGCCCTCCAGGTCGGCCATGGTGTGGAACAGGTGCACCGGCATCACGAACCGGCTGCGTCCGGTGACGGCCGCCTCCAGCGCCGCCGGGTCCATCGCGTACGTCTCCGGGTCGATGTCGACGAACTGCGGGCGCCCGCCCGCCAGGACCACCGCCGAGGCGGTGGCGAAGAACGAGTACGCGGGCACCAGCACCCCGTCGCCGGGACACAGCCCGCAGGCCCGCAGCAGCAGGACGAGGGCGTCGGTCCCGCTGTTGACCCCGACCACGTGCCGGGCTCCGGTGTACCGCGCGAGCGCGGATTCCAGCTCCCCGACCTGCTTCCCGTGGGAGAACTTCCCGCTGTCGAAAACCTCCCCCAATTTCTTCTCCACGACGGGCCACACCTGTTCGAAGGTTTCGGCCTGGGAAAAGAAGGGAATCGTGCGCGCCGATTCCTGGGGAATGCCGTCGCCGGTGGTGTGCGCGCTATCCGCGGACGTCTCCGCGGTCACCGTGGCGGCCGCGGTCCCGGAAGCCTCCGGACCCGCCGGAACCTCTGGTTCTTCCGGGTCTTCCCGGCCCTCTGCGGCCGGAAATCCACTCCTGGCCCGTGCCGGGAGATGCACATCCGATGTCACTTTTTCACCCGCCCGTGGAGTCGTCTCGAATGGCCACGCTAGGCGGGCGGAAGGGCCCCGGAGAAACGACAGGATCATCTTCACACTTTGTGGGTAATGGCGTTCCGGATCGCTTGACCATTTCGGCGTACGACGGCAATAGTCCTGCGTCGCAACGGAGTTGGGGAACGGGCCGGTCCGCCCGGCCCACCGGTTCCGTTCCCGTCCGCTTCCCCCTCCCTCTTCATCTCCCAGGAGGCCCTGTGCTGCAGCCCCTCGTCGTCGGGCTCGGCCGGTCCGGATCAGGACTGCACGCGAGGACACTCACCCGGCTGGCCGGGCGGACCGCCGACGGCTCCGGTCCCGGGGACGACCCCCTCGTGGCCCTGCCCGTGGTCGGCTGCGACCCGCGCGCCGATCTGCTGCGGCCCTCGGCCGCCCCGGGCATCACCCTCACCGGCACCCTGGACGAGGCACTGCAGCACCTCGACCCCGCCACCACCGTCGCCCACGTCTGCACCCCGCCCGCGCTGCGCCGCGCGGTCGTCGCGGAACTCGCCGGGCGCGGCGTCCGCCGGATGATCGTCGAAAAGCCCCTCGCCGCGTCGCGCGACGAACTCGAA
>DASTDN010000623.1:0-5916 GCA_035710365.1 Streptomyces sp.
CCGCGAGATCGACAGCGCGCTGAACTTCATGCACGCCTGCGGGGCCGACCCGGAGGAGTTCAAGACCGTCGAGTTCTTCGCGTCGCACGAGGCGCTGCTGCTGGACTACGAGTCGGCGCTCACCCGCGTCGACTCCCGCACCGGCCGCCTGTACGACGTGTCGGCGCACATGGTGTGGATCGGTGAGCGCACCCGCCAGATGGACCACGCGCACATCGAGTTCGCCTCGCAGATCGCCAACCCGATCGGCATCAAGCTCGGCCCGACGACCACGCCCGAGGACGCGCTGCAGTACATCGAGCGCCTCGACCCGGACCGTGAGCCGGGCCGGCTGACCTTCATCGTCCGCATGGGCGCCGACCAGATCCGCGACCGGCTCCCGGAGCTGGTGGAGAAGGTCTCGGCGTCGGGTGCGGTGGTGGCCTGGGTGACCGACCCGATGCACGGCAACACCTTCGAGGCGGCCTCCGGGCACAAGACCCGCCGTTTCGACGACGTGCTCGACGAGGTCAAGGGCTTCTTCGAGGTCCACAAGGAGCTGGGCACCCACCCGGGCGGCATCCACGTGGAGCTGACCGGCGACGACGTCACCGAGTGCGTGGGCGGCGGCCACGAGATCTTCGTCGACGACCTGCACCAGCGCTACGAGACCGCCTGCGACCCGAGGCTCAACCGCAGCCAGTCCCTCGACCTGGCGTTCCTGGTCGCCGAGATGTACTGCGACCAGTAGGCCGGGCGCACGCGGGACGCAGGGCCCGGCCGGGCGCGGCGGCCTGTAGGCGCACCGGCACAGTGTGCGGTGGGGCGCGGATCACAGACGATCCGCGCCCTCCTCACTTTCACGCCACCCACCCCATGGGTAAGGTTAGGTTTGCCTCACCGAGAAGTCGGGACGGCACGACCACGAAACCCGCCGGAGGTGAGCCCCGTGTACGTCTGCAGTTGCTTCGGGATCACCGAACAGCAGGTCAAGCGGCACGCGGAGAGTGGTGCGGGCACCCCCCGGCAGATCGCCTCCGCCTGCAAGGCCGGCACGGACTGCGGGTCGTGCGTGCGGCGCATACAGGCGATTCTCGGCCGCGGCGCCTGCCCGCGCCGCGATCCGGCCGAGCAGGGCACGCCGGTGCCGTCCGGCCCCAAGGCGCCCGGCGCGGGTTCCGGCGCGGGCATCGACGAGCGGCCCGAAGCGGCGTAGGACCCGAAGCGGGCCGCCCCCGCGGGGTGTGCGGGATCTCCGGCTAGCTCTCCGGCTGCTCGATGACCTGGGCCAGATAGAGGGCCTCCCCGAGCTTCTCGACCAGTTCGAGCTGGGTGGCGAGGTAGTCGATGTGGTGCTCCTCGTCCGCCAGGATCGACTCGAAGATGTTCGCCGACGTGATGTCGCCCTTCTCCCGCATCACCTTGATCCCGCGCCGCAGACGGTCGATCGCCTCCACCTCGACCTGCCGGTCCGCCTCGAACATCTCCCTGACCGTCTGGCCCACCCGGACGTGGAACAAGCGCTGGTAGTTCGGCAGCCCGTCCAGGAACAGGATCCGGTCGGTCAGCACCTCGGCGTGCTTCATCTCGTCGAACGACTCGTGCCGCGTGTACTTCGCGAGCTTCGTCCAGCCGAGGTTCTCCTGCATCTTCGCGTGCAGGAAGTACTGGTTGATCGCGGTGAGCTCGCCGGTGAGCTGCTCGTTGAGGAATTCGATGACCTCGGGGTCGCCCTGCATCGCGGAGGCTCCTTCCAGGGGCTGGCGGGTTGCGCCGCATGATGGCACCACCCGAGAAGATCGTCCAGTAAGTCTCTGCTTAGTAAATAAGCATGGGAATAGTCCGAATTGGTGGTGGGTGGCCGAGGACTCGCCGGGGAATCACCGGAGAGCCGCTCGGGAACCGCCATGGCCGTCCGGGCGCCGGGCGGGCCAGGCCAGGCGCGTCGGACCAGGTCTGTCAGGATGGAGACATGGGTCAGCCGGCGGAGCGCGAACCGGGAGAGCGCGGGTCACAGGGAGTGCCACAGGCGGGGGCACAGCCCGGTCTCCCCCCGGGACAGCGGCTCCAGAAGGGCTGGCCGGTCACCCACTACGGACCGGTTCCCAGGTTCCGCCCCGAGCGGTGGGAGTTCGCGGTCTTCGGCGCCACCGCCGACGGCGAGAAGCACCGCTGGACCCACGAGGAGTTCACGGCCCTGCCGTACACCAGCGTCGTCGCCGACCTGCACTGCGTCACGAAATTCAGCATGCTGGGCGCCGAGTGGGGCGGCGTCCCCGCCCGCACCGTCCTCGGCCTCGCCCCTCCGGCGCCCTCCGTCACCCACGTGATGGTGTGGGCCGAGTACGGCTTCAGCTCCAACCTGCGGCTCGCCGACTTCACCGCGGACCGCACCCTCTTCGCCACCCACAAGGACGGTGAACTCCTCACCGCCGAGCACGGCTTCCCGCTCCGCCTGATCGTGCCGCACCTGTACGCCTGGAAGGGCCCCAAATGGGTGCGCGGTGTCGAGTACATGACCTCCGACCGCCGCGGCTTCTGGGAGGAGCGCGGCTACCACAACGTCGGCGACCCCTGGAAGGAACAGCGCTACTCGTACCAGGAGGAACCGGGGGAGGGGCCCGAGCTGTAACCCGCGGGTAGCCGGCCCTCAGCCGTCCCGCAGCTTCTTCAGCCGCTCCACGTCCGCCGCGTGCCCCTCCTTGCCGCCGGGCGTCTCGATGACCAGCGGTACGCCCTCGGTCGCGGGGTGTGTCATCAGCGCGCGGAACGGGTCCTCACCGATGTGGCCCGCGCCGATGTTCGCGTGCCGGTCCTTGTGGGCGCCCACGACGTCCTTGGAGTCGTTGGCGTGGATGAGCCTCAGCCGGCCCGCGCCGACCGTGTCCACCAGCAGGTCCAGGGTCCGGTGCATGCCCGACGGGCCGGCCAGGTCGTGCCCGGCCGCGAAGACATGGCAGGTGTCCAGGCACACGCCCAGTTTCGGATGGGCGTCCAGCGCCTCGAAGTACGGCCCGAAGTCCCAGGTCCGCGAGCACAGCGAGGCGCCCTGCCCGGCGGTCGACTCCAGCAGCAGGAACGGGTCGTCGTCGTGCGTCAGCTCCTCCAGCAGCGGCAGCAGCCGGTCGCGGACCTGCCGCAGCGCCACCGAGCGGTCCCGGCCGCCCGTCGCGCTGCCCGTGTGCACGACCACGCCCAGCGCCCCGATCTCCCGGCCGCGCCGCAGCGAGTGCCGCAGCGACTCCACCGACCGCTCGACGGTCGCCTCCGTGTGGGACCCGAAGTTGATCAGGTACGGGGCGTGCACGTAGGCCGGGAGGGACTCCGCCTCGCACGCGGCGCGGAACGCCTCGTCCTGGCGCGGATTCCCGGCCGGGGTGGCCCAGCCGCGCGGATTGGCGACGAAGACCTGCACGGTCTCGGCGCCCAGGTCACGGGCGTACGACAGCCCCACGGAATGGAGGCCGCCGGCCACGGGAACATGGCCGCCGACGGGGTTGCGGGCACGGCCGGACTGCTGACTCATCACCCGTTCAGGGTGTCATGCCGCCCGCCCCCGCCCACCGGCGGGACCGGGGTCCGCCGACCGGGGCGGGCGCCCGCCGTCAGCCGATCTCGACGGTGATCGTGGAACCCTTGGGGGCCCGTTCGCCGCCCGCCACGGACTGGCCCTCGACGGTGTCGCCGAACAGGCCGAGCAGTCCGCGGTCCTCCTCCACCTCGAACCCGGCCGCCCTCAGCTTCCGCCGGGCGTCGCCCACGCTGTCGCCGACCACGTCGGGGACCTCGACCAGCACCGGGCCCTTGGACACCGTCAGCGTCACCGTGTCGCCCTCGGCGGCCTGACCGCCGGGGCCCGGCGACTGGCGCGCCACCGCTCCCTTGTCGTGCTCGGAGGTGACCTGCCGCTGCGCGACCCTGACCTTCAGACCGGCCTCGGTCAGCTCGGCCTTCGCGTCCTGGAGGTCCTTCCCCGTGACGTCCGGCACGTCGACCCGGCTGCCCTTGCTGACGCTGAGCGCGACGGGCGTGCCCGCGCGGACCGTGGTGCCCGCGCGGGGCGCCGTGAGGATCACGGAGCCGCGCGGCACGTCGTCGCTGAACTCGCGGGTGACCATGCCCGGCTCCAGGCCCTCGCGTCCGAGGATCTCGCGGGCCTCGTCGAGGCGGGTGCCGGTCAGGTCCGGCAGCTTCACGTTCTTCGGGCCGTCGGAGATCGTCAGTGCCACGGGGTCGTTCTGCCGGATGCGGGCGCCCGCCGCCGGGTCCGTGCTGATGACCGTGCCCCGCCGCACCGTGTCGCTGTGGGCGTGCCGGATCTCGCCCACGTCGAGACCGGCCTGCGCCAGCCGGTCCCTGGCCTGCGCCTCCGTCTTCGTCAGCAGCGGCGGGACCTTCGTGAACTGGCCGGAGTTGATGTACCACACGCCCGCGCCGACGCCCAGCGCCAGCAGCACCGCCAGCACGATCGCCAGCGGGCCGCGTCCCCGCAGTACGGGGCCGCGGCGGCGCGGCGGCAGCGGCGGGGACTGGAGACGGCTGGTGTGGTGCACGCCCGACGCGCCCGACGCCACCTCGTCCTCGTCGGCCGGCAGGGGGCGCGGCACGCCCAGGGCGCGCGGGATGACGCTCGTACGGTCGTCGGCGTTGTCGTGGTCCGCGGCGATCGCCTGCGGCGGCAGCGCGTCCAGGTGATCGGCGCCGAGCACGGCGCGGGCCTCGCGGACCCGCGCGAGCAGCGCCACCGCGTCGTACGGCCGGACCTCGGGGCGGCGGGCGGTGGCCGACGCGACCAGCTCGTCCAGCTCGTACGCCATGCCGGGCACGGCGGCCGACGGCGGCGGCACGTCCTCGTGCAGGTGCTTGTAGAGGACGGTCGCGGGGGAGTCGCCGGTGTGCGGCTTGCCGCCGGTCAGCATCTCGTGCAGGACGACACCGCAGGCGTACACGTCGACACGCGGGTCGGCCGTGCCGCTCTCGATCTGCTCCGGCGCGAGATACGCCACGGTGCCGAGCACGGCGCCGGTGCTGCTCGTGACCGTGTCCACGGCCCGTACGAGACCGAAGTCGGCGACCTTGACACGGCCGTCCTCCCCTATGAGGACGTTCTCCGGCTTCATGTCGCGATGGACGAAGCCGGCGCGGTGGGCGGCGCCCAGCGCGGCCAGCACCGGCTCCAGGATGTCCAGCGCGGCCCGCGGCTGGAGCGCGCCCCGCTCGCGCAGCACGTCACGCAGCGTGCAGCCCGCCACGTACTCCATGGCCAGATACACGTACGGGCCGGCGGTGCCCTGGTCGAAGACCTGCACCACATTGGGGTGCGCCAGGCGGGCCACCGACTTCGCCTCGCGGATGAACCGCTCCACGAACGACCCGTCGGCCGCGAGCGCGGGATGCATCACCTTGAGGGCGAGCACGCGGTCCAGGCGGGTGTCCACGGCCCGGTAGACCGTGGCCATCCCGCCGACCGCGATCCGCGCCTCGACGCGGTACCGCCCGTCGAGCAGTTGCCCGACCAGAGGGTCCTGAAGGGTCGTGTCCACGCAGGCGAGTCTACGAGCCGCCACTGACACCGGGGACCGCGCGGCGGCTCTGCAGCGGACCTGTGACGCTTCCCACCGGGGGGAACACGTTTCGGACCCCGCCCGGCCGGTCAGAAGGCGGGCCGTTCCGGGTCCAGCGCCGCCCGGCCCTCCACCGGGGAGGACGCCCGCGCGAAGTGCCGCCGGGGAATCCGGCCGGCCCGGTACGCCAGCCGCCCCGCCTCCACCGCGCACCGCATGCCGGACGCCATCAGCACCGGCTCCCGGGCGCGGGTGACCGCCGAGGCGAGCATCACACCCGCACAGCCCAGCTCCATCGCCAGTGCCACGTCGGACGCGGTCCCCGCGCCCGCGTCCAGGATCACCGGCACGCGCGCGTGCTCCACGATCAGCT
>DASTDN010000624.1:0-2118 GCA_035710365.1 Streptomyces sp.
CAGCGCGGCCGGCCAGTCCCAGGTCCGCGCCGGTCCGCAGGGTGTGATCAGCAGACCGTCGATGCCGTCCGCCAGCATCTGCCGCGCCTGCGCCCGCTCCTCGTCCGGGTCGTACTGAGAGACGCCCAGCACCAGCCGGACGCCCCGCTCGGCGGCGGCCTCCCGCGCGCCCTTGATGACCTCGGGGAAGTAGTAGTCGGCCGCCGGGACGATCAGGCCGAACACCTGCTCCCGGCCGCGGGCCGCGGACATCCCCGCCGCTCCCGGGCCGGACCGCGGCAGCAGCGCGCCGCCGTGCACCCGCTCGGCCAGTCCGCGCCCGGCGAGGGCGTCCACGTCGCGGCGGACGGTGATGGGGGAGACGCGCAGCTCCGCCGCGACCTCCGTGACCCGGACGGAGCCGCGCTCGCGCAGCCGCCGCAGTATCTCCCGGTGCCTCTCCTCGGCGTGCACGTGACTCGGCCCCCTCGGCGCGCTGTCGGTGCTGGTCGTGGCGAGCAGCAGCGTAACGCCCGGTTGATCGACTGTGAATGCTTTTCGATCGTACGAGCATGGCGATGGCCTGATGCGCGCGTCATTGCTCACCTCTGTGCGCTCGTGCTAGAAACCGCTCACTCCCCAGCGCGGACCGAGCCGACCCCGACCCCTCACCCGTCGCCCCTCCTCGGAGGTTCCTCCGCATGCCCTCCCTCTCCCGCCGCACCCTGCTGGGCGCCGTCCTCGCCACCGGTGCGGCGGTGCCGCTGCACCTCACCGCCGGCCGCCCCGCCCACGCCGCCGGCGCCGACGTCTACGACACCCTGCGCCGCACGTGGCGCGACCTCGTCCTCGGCACCGGCTACGACCCGGCCGCCGAGCCCTACGCGAGCCGCCTCGCCGCGCTCGGCGAGACCGCCGCGCACCTGCGCTCCGCCATGCGCCCGGCCGCCGGTTCCCTGTGGCCGGGGCTGGACTACGCCGACCCCGAGCCCGACACCGACCCGGACTCCTTCCCGTACTCCGAGAACCTCGGCACCAGTTACGCCCGGCTGCGCACGCTGACCGAGGCCTACGCCCAGCCCGGCACCGGACTCACCGGTGACGGCACCCTGCTCGCCGAGATCCTCGCCGCGCTCGACCACCTGCACGCCGAGGCCTACCACGCGGGCCTGACCCGGTACGGCAACTGGTGGAACTGGCAGATCGGCATTCCGCAGGCCCTGCTCGACATCTGCGTCCACCTCCACGACCACCTCGGTGCGGCGCGGATCGCCGACTTCACCGCGGCCGTCGACCACTTCGTGCCGGACGGCGTCGTGGCCGAGTACACGGGCATCTCCACCGGCGCCAACCGCGTCGACCTGTGCCGGGTCCTCGCCCTGCGCGGCGTCGTCGGCCGGGACCCCGCGAAGATCGCCCTGGCCAGGGACGCCCTCGGCCCGGTCTTCCCCTACGTCACCTCCGGCGACGGGCTGTACGCCGACGGCAGCTTCATCCAGCACACCCACGTCCCCTACACGGGAACGTACGGCGCCGTGCTGCTCGGCGGGCTGTCCCTGCTCCTCGCCCTGCTCGCCGGATCCGGCTGGGAGGTCACCGACCCGAACCGGCAGGTCGTGTTCGACTCGGTGGAGAAGGCGTACGCGCCCTTCCTCTACAACGGCCTCGTCATGGACAGCGTCTCCGGACGCGCCGTCAGCCGGGGCGTGCAGAAGAAGGACACCCGCCGCGTGCTCCAGGACGACCACCTGCGCGGCCACACCCTCATCGCCTGCATCGCGCTGCTCGGCGCGAGTGCCTCCGGAGCGGAGAAGGCCCGCTGGGACGGCATGATCAAGGGCTGGATCGCCCGCGACCGCCACCGGCCCGTCCTCGACAGCGACGCCCTCGGGGTCGCCCAGCTCGCCCGCCTCAAGGCCGTCGCCGACGACGCGGCCGTCCCCGCCGCGCCGGAGCCGGTCGGGCACCGGCTCTTCCCCGCGGCGGACCGGGCCGTGCACCGCCGCCCCCGCTGGGCCGCGAACGTCTCCATGGCCTCCGACCGCATCACGTACTACGAGAACGGCAACGGGGAGCACCTGCACGGCTGGCACACCGGCTCCGGAATGCTCTACTGGTGGGGCGACAGCTACGGAGGCG
>DASTDN010000625.1:0-2908 GCA_035710365.1 Streptomyces sp.
CCCCGCCCCCGCTACCCCCGCTCCCCCCGTGTGCGGTTCCCGCCCTGCTCCGCCATCAGGCGGGAACCCGTCAGACGTTCGCCGAAGACGTCGTCCGGGTTGGACAGCACACAGCCCTCCAGCGAGAGGCAGCCGCAGCCGATGCAGTCGGTGAGGTGGTCGCGCAGCCGGTTCAACTGGTCGATCCGCTCGTCCAGTTCGGTACGCCAGACCTCGGACAGGCGCGCCCAGTCCTCGCGGGTGGGGGTGCGTTCCTCGGGGAGTTCCGCGAGCGCCGCGCGGATCGTGGCCAGCGGGATGCCGACGCGCTGGGCGGCCCTGATGAAGGCGACGCGGCGCAGCGTGTCACGGCCGTAGCGGCGCTGGTTGCCCGCGGTGCGGCGGCTGCCGATCAGGCCCTTGGCCTCGTAGAAGTGCAGGGCGGAGACGGCGGCTCCGCTGCGCGCGGCGAGCTGGCCGACCGTGAGTTCGTGGATCGTCTCGGGAATCTGGGGCACGCCCCCGAAGCTAACCCACCGCTTGTGCCCCCTCTGCGTTGACAGGGGCTGCGGCGCCAGCCATGCTAAGCAGTCGCTTAGACGCGGGGCGCGGACGCAGCGCCCGACTTGTGACGCGGGAGGCCCACGACATGGCAGAGCCGAGGATCTTCACCTCCGCCGGGGAACTCAGGGCGGCGGTGGGCGAGCAGCTCGGGTACACCGACTGGCTGGAGGTCGACCAGAAGCGGATCGACCTGTTCGCGGAGGCCACCGGCGACCGCCAGTGGATCCACGTCGACCCGGAGAAGGCCGCGGCCGGCCCGTTCGGCACCACCATCGCGCACGGCTATCTGACGCTGTCGCTGCTGCCGCTGTTCGGGCCGCAGCTCGTCGGCGTCGAGGGCGTGAGGATGGGCGTCAACTACGGCACCAACAAGGTGCGCTTCCCCGCTCCGGTCCCGGTCGGCTCACGGCTGCGGGCCACCGCGCGCATCGCGGACGTCGAGGACGTCAAGGGCGGCGTGCAGCTCACGCTCGCCTTCACCGTGGAGCGCGAGGGCGGCGAGAAGCCGGTGTGCGTGGCGGAGTCGGTGGCGCGCTACTACCTGTGAGCCCGCCCGGACGGCTCCCGGCCGGCTCCGACCATGCGCAGGACGAGGTCGGCGTAGAGCGCGCCGACCTCGTCGGGGGTGCGGGGGCCGTCGACGTTGAACCAGCGGGCGACGTCGATGCACAGCGAGAGGACGGCCAGCGTCGTGCCGTGCACGTCGGGGACGTCGAACTCGCCCGTGGCGACGCCGTCCTCGACGATCCCGCGGATCTCCCCGTCGACCTTGCGGCGCAGGGCGAGGATCTCGGCGCGGGCCTCGGGGCCCAGTGAGTCCAGTTCGTACTGCACGACCCGGGCCGTGGTGCGCCCGCCCGCGTGCCAGCGGACGAAGGAACTCACCGCGTCCGCGAGCCGCTCGGTGGCGCCGCCCTCGCCGCTCGACGCGGTCCGCAGGATCTCCAGGGCCTTCTCGTGGCCGATGCGGCTGATGCGGTGGAGGAGTTCTTCCTTGGTCCGGTAGTGGATGTAGAGCGCGGCCGGGCTCATGCCGGCGCGGCCTGCGATGTCACGGGTCGTCGTCGCGTGGTAGCCCCGCTCGGCGAAGGCCTCCACGGCGGCGATCAGCAGTCGCCGGGCCGCGTCGGGCGTGACCTCGGCCCAGGCCTGCGTCTCACCGCCGGCCGTCTCCTCCGCCGTACTCATCACTCACCCCTCACTGTCCGACAGGGGTATCACCATACCCCCGAAGCTGAGCGAGCGCTTAGCCACAGGCCGGGGAGTGTGCGCGGAGGGCCATTTCCGGACGCGGGTGCGGCGCCGGGGTCGTTCAGAGCTTCTGGAAGGGGTCGTGTTCGGCGAGGAGCTTCTCGATCCGCGCCTGGTCGACGCGGCTGACGATCTGCCCGGCCTCCTGGCGGTCGCGGACCACCTTGGCCAGGGTGAACGCGGACGTGACGAGGTAGAGGACCGCGATGCCGAGGAAGGCGCGGACCCACATGTCGGTGTCGAGGTTGAGGATGCCGAGGGCGGTCGCCCCGAGGGCGACGGCGAAGGACGCGACGGCCTGGCCGTAGAAGGCGGCCGTGTTCTGGTGCTTGACCGGTGTCTCACTCATGCGGACAGACTCGGCGGACGTGGCCCGCGCCACATCCGCCGGGATACTCAGGTGACGTACTCAGGACGCCGGGGGCCGGGGCCGGGCCGTCAGAACGCGGAGACGCCCGTCAGGGCCCGCCCGATGACCAGTTTCTGGATCTGGCTGGTGCCCTCGTAGAGGGTCATCACGCGGGCGTCGCGCAGCAGTTTGCCCGCCGGGTACTCGTCGATGTAGCCGTAGCCGCCGAAGACCTGGAGGGCGTTGTTGGCGGCGCGGACGGCGGCTTCCGAGGCGAACAGCTTGGCCTTGGAGGACTCGGTGGCGAAGGGCAGCCCGCGGTCCACGAGGTCGGCGACCCTCCAGGTGAGCAGGCGGGCGGCGTCCACGTCGACCGCGATGTCGCTGAGCAGTTCCTGGACGAGCTGGTGGTGGGCGATGGTCCTGCCGAACTGCTCGCGCTGACCGGCGTACGTGACGGCCGCGTCCAGGGCCGCCTGGGCGATGCCGACGCAGCCGGCCGCGACCGACATCCGGCCCTTGGCCAGGGCGGACATGGCGACCTTGAAGCCCTGGCCCTCCTCGCCGAGCAGGGCGCGGGCGGGGACGCGCACGTCCTGGAGGACCAGTTCGGCGGTGGCCTGGCCGCGCAGGCCGAGCTTGCCGTGCACCGGGCGCCGGGTCAGCCCCGGGGTGTCGGCGGGGACCAGGAACGCGGAGACCCCCCGGTGGCCGGGGGCGTCGGTGGAGCGGGCGAACAGCAGGACGACGTCGGCCCAGGTGCCG
>DASTDN010000626.1:0-7083 GCA_035710365.1 Streptomyces sp.
CGGCACGCCACCCGGGACGCGGCCGACGCGGCGGACGCGCTCGCGGCGAAGATCCTCGCGGGCGGCGACCGCTTGCAGCGGCGCGGCCGCGAAGGCCCGTGACGTCCGCCGCCGCGGCGGGGGCGGCGGGTCGGCACATCCCCGTCCGCGCGGCGGACGGCAGTGACGTCACCGGCGGTGCTCACGCCGGACCGGACGGGGGAACGGTCCGTCCCGGGGGGCGTCACCGCCGCGGCCGGCCGCGGCACCACGGCGGCCGACGTCCGCCGCCGGAGGCGGGTTCGTGCCGGTGCCGTGAAGCCGCCGACCGCGGCACCACCGAGAGCGGCGCCGCCGGGCGGCGGGCGGCGGGCGGCGGGCGGATCGTGCAGATTCGGTGGAGATTACAAGCCCTGAAACTTACTCAACCGTCAGGAATCTGTCCGACCCTTCCCCATGTGGGCGCATTTTCCCTTAGTGACCCCAGCGGGCCGGAGTACCTCCGGGAGCCGGGCCCCCTCCCCGCCGGCCGGTGCGTGGGGTAGCTTTCACCGCGCTGTGCGGGACGTCACCGTCCCCGGCGCCCGCGACGTCACCGTGAGGCCGCCGCACACACCGTGTCGCCGGGGCGCCACACACCGTGTCACAGCCGGTTATGAGGGCCAAGAAACGGGGAGCGGGTTTGCGCGAGTTCACCAACCCTCCGTTGGCGTTGGCGCCGCCGGCCGGCGGTCTGGCCGACATCGTGTTCGAACACGCGCAGACGGAGCCGCTGCGCGTCGCACTGGGCCGCAAGGACGACTCCGGCCAGTGGCGGGACGTGACGTCCGCCGAGTTCCGCGACGAGGTGATGGCCGTCGCCAAGGGCCTGCTGGCCCGCGGGGTGCGCTTCGGGGACCGCGTCGCGATCATGTCCCGCACGCGCTACGAGTGGACGCTGTTCGACTTCGCGCTGTGGTCGATCGGCGCGCAGGTGGTGCCGGTGTACCCGACGTCGTCGGCGGAGCAGTGCTTCTGGATGCTGTACGACGCGGAGGTGTCGGCGGCGATCGTGGAGCACGAGGACCACGCGATGACGATCGCCACGGTCATCGGCCGGCTGCCGCGGCTGCACCAGCTCTGGCAGCTCGACTCGGGCGCCGTGCAGGAGCTGTACGAGGCGGGCGCGCACCTCGACGACGAGGTGGTGCACCGCCACCGGCAGGCGGTCACCCCGGAATCGACCGCAACGGTCATCTACACCTCGGGCACCACGGGCCGCCCCAAGGGCTGCGTGATCTCCCACGGCAGCTTCATGTACGAGGCCGACACCATGGTGCGGCGCTGGGAACCGGTGTTCCGCTCCAAGCGGGACGACGTGGCGTCGACGCTGCTGTTCCTGCCGCTCGCGCACGTCTTCGGGCGGATGGTGGAGGTCGCGACGATCCGCGGCCGGGTCAAGTTCGGGCACCAGCCGCAGCTCAACGCGGCGGCGCTGCTGCCCGACCTGCAGGCGTTCCGGCCGACGTTCATCCTGGCGGTGCCGTACATCTTCGAGAAGGTGTTCAACTCCGCGCGCCGCAAGGCGGAGAAGGAGGGCCGGACCGGACCGTTCGAGAAGGCCGTCGATGTCGCCGTGCGGTACGCGGACGCCGTGGAGGCGAAGGCCTGGGGCACCGGCCCCGGCCCCTCGGCGGGCCTGCGCATGCAACACCAGATCTTCGACAAGCTGGTGTACACGAAGGTGCGGGCGGCCATGGGCGGCCGCATCCGGCACGCCATGTCGGGCGGCTCGGGCATGGACCGGCGGCTCGGGCTGTTCTTCGCGGGCGCCGGAGTGCACATCTACGAGGGCTACGGCCTCACCGAGTCGACGGCGGCGGCCACCGCGAACCCGCCCGGACGCACCCGCTTCGGCACGGTCGGACAGCCCATACCGGGCGTGACCGTGCACATCGCGGACGACAACGAGGTGTGGATCCACGGCCCCAACGTCTTCCAGGGCTATCTCAACAACCCCAAGGCCACCGACCAGACCCTGCACGAGGGCTGGCTGTCCACGGGCGACCTCGGCTCCCTCGACGAGGACGGCTATCTGACGATCACCGGCCGCAAGAAGGAGATCCTGGTGACCTCCGGCGGCAAGAGTGTCTCGCCGGGGGTGCTGGAGGAGCGGGTCCGGGACCATCCGCTGGTCAGTCAGTGCATCGTCGTCGGCAACGACCGCCCGTACATCGCGGCGCTCGTCACGCTGGACACCGAGGCCGTGGAGCACTGGCTGACGATGCGGAACAAGCCGCCGCTGCCGCCCGCCGAGCTGGTGCGCGACCCGGACCTGGAGACCGAGGTGCGACGCGCGGTGGTGGCCGCGAACACGCTGGTCTCGCAGGCCGAGTCGATCCGGACGTTCCGCATCCTGGCGCAGCCGTTCACCGAGGAGCACGGGCTGCTGACGCCCTCGCTGAAGCTGAAGCGCAAGGCGATAGAGAACGCGTACGCCGCGGAGGTCGACGCGCTGTACCGGGCGTGAGCCCGGCCCCGGCCCGCACGGGCGACCGGAATGGTGCGGTCAGGAATGCGTCGCGGTCCGTGATCGTTGACGATGGTCAGCACCACTGACCGCTACCGAAGGATCAAGAGCTCGTGAGCAGCAAGGTCCCCTCGATCACCCTGAACAACGGCGTCGAGATGCCCCAACTGGGGTACGGCGTGTGGCAGGTGCCCGACGACGAGGCCGAGACGGCCGTCGCCGCGGCGCTGGAGGCCGGGTACCGCAGCATCGACACCGCGGCGATCTACGGCAACGAGGAGGGCACCGGCAGGGCCGTCGCCGCCTCGGGCATCCCCCGCGAGGAGCTCTTCGTCACCACCAAGCTCTGGAACAGCGACCAGGGCTACGAGACGACGCTGCGCGCCTTCGACACCTCCATGGACAAGCTGGGCCTGGAGTACCTGGACCTGTACCTCATCCACTGGCCGCTGCCGTCCCGGGGCCGGTACACCGACACGTACAAGGCGTTCGAGAAGCTGCACGCCGACGGGCGGATCCGGGCGATCGGCGTGTCGAACTTCCTGCCGGAGCACCTGGAGCGGCTGACCGCGGAGACGTCGGTCGTTCCGGCCGTCAACCAGATCGAGCTGCACCCGCACCTCCAGCAGCACGCGAGCCGCGAGTACCACGCGCGGCACGGCATCGCCACGGAAGCCTGGTCGCCGCTCGGCCAGGGCAAGGGCCTGCTGGAGGTCCCGGCGGTCGTCGCCGTCGCGCAGAAGCACAACCACACCCCGGCGCAGGTGGTGCTGCGCTGGCACCTCCAGACCGGCAACATCGTGATCCCGAAGTCGGTGACGCCGTCCCGGATCCGGGAGAACATCGCGGTGTTCGACTTCCGGCTGGACGACGAGGACCTCGGCGCGATCGGCGCGTTGAACGAGGACCGCAGGCTAGGTCCGGACCCGGCCCGGTTCGACATGGTCTGACCCGTACCCCGTACCCGTGTGCGAGCGTGGCCCCGGACGTGCCGTGTCCGGGGCCACGGTGCGTCACACTCGGCCGGTCACACGGGCCGTACCGCCGTGTGGACCGTGTGCGCGGCCAGCAGGAAGACGTCGGGGCGGCGGTGGACGCCGCCCGGGTCGGCCGGGTCGAGCAGCCGGTCCAGGGTGGCGCGGTCGCCGTCGTCGAGGCCGTCGGCGAGCGTGTCGCGGACGCGGCCGAGGACGGCCGCGACGTAGCCGCGGGCACGGTCCGTGGCCGGGGCGGGCAGGTCCAGGAGGAAGCTGCGCGTGCGGGGGTGCTTCAGGCCCGCGGCCATCAGCAGCCCCGGCCAGTCCTCGGTCTCGGCGACCGGGCCGGGCAGCCCGGCCCGCATCTCGCCGAACCACTCCTCCTCCAGGGCGTCGATGCGCGCCTGGAGTCCCGGGCGGCCGAAGCCGATGTCGCGCGGCAGGAAGCGCGGGGGCAGACCGCCCTCCAGGACGGCCAGGGTGCCGCCGGGCGCGAGACGCCCGGCGCAGGCGGCGAGCGCGGCGCGCTGGTCGCCCAGGTGGTGGATGCTGCGGCTGGCCCACAGCAGGTCGGCCGGGTAGTCGAGCCGTTCCAGGGCCTCGGGCAGCTCACCGTGCAGGGTGCCGAAGCGGTCGGCGCAGCCCTCGCGGGCGGCACGGGCGGCGGCCCGCTCCAGCAGGGGCAGGGAGCTGTCGACGGCGACGACCCGGGCGCCCGGGAAGGTCTCGGCGAACAGGCAGGCCAGGACGCCGGGGCCGCTGCCCGCGTCGACGACCAGGCCCGGCTCGGTCACCTCCTTCGCCAGCCAGGCGAGGGCCTTCTCGTAGAGCGGCGTGAACAGTTCCGCCTGCGACTCCAGCAGCGGGGCCATCTCGGCCCAGTCGATGCCGTCGTGGTCGTGCCGGCCCGCGCCGTGGGCGTGGGCCTGGGCGTGGGGAGCGTGCGGGTCGTCGTGGTCGTGCGCCATGGGGTCGCCTCTCGTCCGGGTGACGTCAGACTGCGACGACCCGCCCGGCCGGGGCCAGCGCTGTTGCCGGTCCCGCAAAAGACCGGCCCCGGTGCCGGGGCACGGGCGGCCGGGTCCGGGGGGCGCCGTCGGGGCAGCGGCGGGCAGCCGTTCCTCACCGGCTTCCGAACCGGCCGGGGCCGAGCCGCTTCGGCCGACGCACCGCCCGGCCGGCCGACGGCCGACGGGAGCGGCAGCGCGGACCGGCACGGCCGGGCCGTCGCGCCGGAGGCTGCCCGGCCGCCGCGTCACGCGGGCCACGGACCGGGGGCCTTGACGAACGCGCGCAGGGTGAAGACGGGGTCCGGGCGGGGGCGGTCCTGGTCCGGGAGGGCGGCCAGGCGGGCCGCGCAGGCGTCGGCGGGCGGGCGGCCCGGGGGCAGCGTGACGAACCAGCCCCGGCGCAGGTCGGCGAGGGCACCGCGCGGGGTGAGGCCCTGCCCGTGCCCACGGAAACGGGCCCGGCCCGCCGGGGCGAGGCCGTGCCCGGCGGCGTAGTCCTCGACGAGCGCGGCGGCCTCGTGGGCCGCCGGGGACGGGCCGTCGGACAGCACGGCGTCGATGTCGCTGCCGACGTCGTGGGCGGCGGACTTGTCGACGGTGGTGACGTACACGCCGCCGGGCCGCAGGACCCGGGCGCACTCGGCGACCGTGCGCCGCACGTCGTCCGGCCGGTCGGCGAGATGCAGCAGCCAGACGGTGCTGACGGCGTCGAACCGGCCGTCGGCGAAGGGCAGCCGGCGGCTGTCGCCGACGACGACGGCACCGGGCAGCCGGGCGGCGGCGCGGCGCACCATCGCCGGGGTGAGATCGACGCCCCGCACGCGCAGTCCGGGCCGGGCGAGGGCCGCCCGGTGCGCGACCAGGCCGGTGCCGCAGGCCACGTCGAGGAGGTCCAGGGCGCCGGGCGGCAGCAGGCCGAGGACGGCCGAGGCGGCGGCGTCGGCGCGGGGTTCGCCGCCGCGCGAGGCGTCGTAGCGGGCGGCTTCCTTCTCGTAGTCGAGCACGCGCCTCAGTGTGCCCCGTGTCCCGGCGCGAGGTCCTCCACCCTGCGGGCGAGCTCGAAGTCCTTGGCGGTGACGGCGCCGCCCGCGCTGTGCGTCCGCACGGCCAGGGACACGGTGTCGTAGCCGAGGGAGAGGTCGGAGTGGTGGTCGAGCGCCTCCTGCACCTGGGCGACGTGGACGACCATGGCCGTCGCCGCGAAGTGGGTGCCGAGCCGGTAGGAACGGGTGAGGCGGCCGTCCTCGTACGACCAGCCCGGCAGGCCGGCGAGGCGCTTCTCGATCTCGCTCGGCGACAGCGGTTCGACGGGCATGGGCGGCGCTCCTCGCCTGGTGCCGGGGTCCGGTGGTGTGATCAGCCTGCCACAGTCCGTGGCGCGGGGCCCGCCGGAGCCGCCCGGCGTGCGCCGCCGCCCGGCCCGCGCGTCCCGGCCCGGGCCCCGGCGCCCGCGCGCCCCTCCCGACGGGCCGGTGGACTACCGTCGTGCCATGACCACGACGCCCGGCACCGCCGAGCCCGCCCGCTCCCCGGGCGGCGCCCGCGGCGTGGGGCCGCTGCTGCGGGTCTGGCGGGAGCGGCGCAGGGTCAGCCAACTGGAACTGCGCTGCGGGCGGGCTCGTCCGCGCGGCACATCAGCTTCGTCGAGACGGGCCGGTCGCGGCCCAGCGAGGACATGCTGCTGCGGCTCGCCGAGCACCTGGACGTGCCCGTGCGGGAGCGCAACGCGCTGCTGCTCGCGGCCGGCTACGCCCCGCGCTACCCGCAGACGCCGCTGGACGCCCCGGCTCTGGGCGCCCTGCGCGAGGGCATCGAGCGGCTCATCCGGGCCTACGAGCCCTGTCCGGCGGTGGTGGTCGACGCGACGTACCGGGTGGTGGCCGCCAACCGGGGCATCACCATGTTCCTGGAGGGCGTCCCGGAGCACCTGCTGCGGCCCCCGCTGAACGCGATGCGGCTGACCCTGCACCCGGAGGGCATGGCGCCCCGCATCCGCAATCTGCCCGAGTGGCGCGGACACCTGCTGCGGCAGATGGAGCGCCAGATCGCGCTGCACCGCTCGGAGGAACTGCGCGCCCTGTACGAGGAGGTCGCGGCCTATCCGGTGCCGTCGGGGACGCCGGACGCGGAAGGGGCGGGCGGGGGCGCGGCGCCGTATCCGTACGTGGCGCTGCCGATGATGATCGAGCACGCGGGGCGGACGCTGTCGTTCGTGTCGTCCATCTCCACGTTCAACACGCCGATGGATGTGACGGTCGCCGAGCTGGCCATCGAGACGTTCCTCCCGGCCGACCCGGCCACGGCCGGGTACCTTCAGGACACCGCCGTCTGACGGGCCTTCAGCGCCGCGTGCTGGAGTCCGGCGAGCCCGGCCACGGTCAGCGCCTGGAGCACCCCCCACACGGTGCCCGCGGTGGACGGCGTGAGCCACAGACCGAGGGCGAGGAAACTGAGCAGGGCCCAGGCCAGGTTGGCCTCCACGACGGCCCGGACGGCGAGGGCGGGCGGCTCCGGCCGGGAGGCGGTCAGGGCCACGGCCGCCGCGTACGGGGCGAGGAAGGCGCCGAGGACGAGCAGCAGCCCGGGGCGTACGCCGAGGAAGCGGCCG
>DASTDN010000627.1:0-3269 GCA_035710365.1 Streptomyces sp.
GAAGTCCTGCGCCACGGAAGCACCACCCCCGAGGGCGAGGATTAAGCCGCCGGCCGACGCCCTGCCCCCACCGTCACCCGTCCGCGACGACGGGCCCGCCTCGGGGCCCGCGTCCGGGCCCGCGCCCGGGCACCGAACCCGTTCCCCTCCCCGTGACCTGCTACGACGCTCCACGACACGCCGCCCCAGCCCGACCCCGACGCCTCCCACGGCCCCCCGGTGGATCACCATCGCCGACGCGACGAAGGGAGTGTTTATCGTCAGGCAGACGACTATGATCACGGCATGCCCTACGACCCGTCAGCCTTCCCGCCCTTCGCCGTCACCGTGGACCTGGTCGTGCTGACCGTGCGCCGCCACTCCCTGTGCGCGCTGGCGGTACGCAGGGGCGAACCGCCGTTCCAGGGTCGCTGGGCCCTGCCCGGCGGCTTCGTGCGGGACGACGAGGACCTGGCCCAGGCGGCGGCGCGGGAACTCGCCGAGGAAACCGGACTGCGCGTGCACGACCCCGCCGACCCCGCCCGGGCCGCCGGTGCCCACCTGGAACAGCTCGCGACCTACGGCGACCCCGCGCGGGACCCCAGGATGCGTGTCGTCAGCGTCGCCCACCTCGCCCTCGCCCCCGACCTCCCGGCACCCCGGGCGGGCGGCGACGCCAGCAACGCCCGCTGGGCACCGGTCGAGGAACTGCTGGAGCAGGCCGAGTACGCCCGGGACGGAGAACCACTCGCACCCCTCGCCTTCGACCACACCCGCATCCTCGCCGACGGCGTCGAGCGCGCCCGATCCAAGATCGAGTACTCGTCCCTCGCCACCGCGTTCTGCCCACCCGAGTTCACCGTCGGCGAGCTGCGCCGCGTCTACGAGGCCGTCTGGGGCGTCTCCCTCGACCCGCGCAACTTCCACCGCAAGGTCACGGGCACCCCGGGCTTCCTCGTCCCCACCGGCGGAACCACCACCCGCCAGGGCGGCCGCCCCGCCCAGCTCTTCAGGGCCGGCGGCGCCACCCTCCTCAACCCGCCGATGCTGCGCCCCGAAGTCTGACGCGCACGCCGCCAGCGGTCCCGGCCGGCACGGCTCAACAGGCGTCACCAGCACGACCAGCCGCTCACGAGCCAGAGCCCCCTCCGCAGGCACGGTCGGTGAACGCCCCCTCCGCCCATGCTCCGACAGGGCCCGGGCCTACCGGATCCACACCGTGCACGACCCCACAAGGTACCGACGAAACCGGACATAGCGCGCTATCTTGCTGCGGGTGATCCAGGCCATCGGACTGACCAGCAAGCCCCGCAGAGAGCTGCCGCCCGCCGTCGACGACGTCTCCTTCGAGGCGCACCCCGGCCGCGTCACCGCACTGCTCGGAGCACCGGGCGCGGGCAAGACGACGGCGCTCAGACTGATGCTCGAACTCCAACCCGGCCGCGGAATCACCCACTTCAGAGGCCGCCCCCTGCACCACATCGCCCACCCGTCACATGAAGTCGGCGTGCTGCTGGGCGACGTACCGGGACACCCCTCCCGCACCGTACGCGGCCATCTGCGCATGCTCTGCGCCGCCGCGGGCGTCCCCGCCCGCCGCGCCGACGAAGTCCTCGAAGCCGTCGGACTCGTCAGCCTGCGCGACCAGCGCCTCGGCACCCTCTCGCGCGGCATGGACCGCCGCCTCGCACTCGCCGTCGCCCTCCTCGCAGACCCGCACACCCTCGTCCTCGACGACCCGGCCGGCGAACTGTCCGCCCGCGAGGGCCGCTGGCTGCACGATCTGCTGCGCAGTTACGCCGACGAGGGCGGCACCGTCCTGTTCACCACCGCCGACCCCAGGGAAGCCGCGCGCACCGCGGACCGAGTCGTCACCCTCGGCCAAGGCCGCGTCGTCGCCGACCAGCGGGCCACCGACTTCGCCCGGACCCGGCTGCGCCCCCGCATCGCCGTCTGCACTCCGCACGCCGCCCGGCTGGCCACTGTCCTCGCCAAGGACGCCCGCACCACGCACCGCTCGGTCGAGATCGCACACGAGGGCGGGAACCGCCTCTCCGTGTACGGCAGCACCAGTGCCGAGGTCGGCGAGACCGCGTTCCGCCACGGCATCGTCGTCCACCGACTCGCGGACGAAATCGGCGACATGGGACCGCGGACAGACACCGGGACCACACAGGACCCGGAGCGGAATCCGCAGTCGCCACCGGCACCGACGCCCGCTCCTGCACGGGACCGGTCCCGTCAACCCGCCACCGCCCCCGGCACTGTCGATCCCCCGTCCCCTCCCCTCTCGCCCCTTCCGCCCCCCATCTCCGTCCGCGCCTTCCCCTCCCCTCTCCGCCCTCTGCGTTACGAGCTCCGTCGTGTCACCGGTGTGGCCACGGCCTTCGGTGTCGGCGCGGCCGTGTTGCCGGTGTCGGTGATCACATCCGTGGTGCTGGCGCGGGTGGGGCACACCCCGTATCCGCGGCTGCTGGCGGCATGGCCGCGTGAGGTTCCGCTGCCGCCCGCGGCGCTGGGGGCGGGGCTGCTGGGCGCGCTGGCGTTCGGGGACGAGTTCCGTCATCCCGCGCTGGCCGCGGATCGCGGCACGGTGCCCCGCCGTCTGGGGCTGCTGGCCGCCAAGCTGCTGGTGTCGGCGGCGATCGCGCTGGTGCTGGCTGTACTGGTGGTGGGGTGCGATGCGGAGGCGTTGTACCTGTTGTACGGACGGGAGGTGGCGGGAGTTCCCGGGGGATGGCCGGTGTGGGGCGCGGGCTGGGCGGGACTGGTCGTGGGGTGTGCCTGGGCGGGGCTCCTGGCGGCGGGGGTGTTCCGGTCGACGACGGCCGGCCTGGCGGCGGTCGTCGCGGTGCCGGTGGCGGTCGTGCCGCTCGTACAAAGGCTCTTGGAGGGTGCGTCCGTGCGAACGGCGGCGGGGCTGCCCGCGAGGCTGCGCGAGGTGCTTCCGCTGCCGTGGCCGTTCGGCGGGGAGCGGTACGTGGCCCGTGCGACGGGGATGGTGGTGCAACCCGTGGGCGGTGCGCTGGCGTTGTCGTTGGCCGCTCTGCTCTGCGTGTATGTGGTCGGCGCGGTCCGCAGCCGGGTCTGAGGCGCGGGGTTCCCGCAGTTCCGGTCGGGCCGTGGGCGCAACTCCCCGGGGAAAGCTCATTTCTTTCCGATAAGGCGTCAATTGCGGCGCGGTGAGCGATCACCCTTTCGTGTGCTTTTCACCAAAGACCTCAAGGGAGTTGGGGACGGCGCCGACAAATGATCCGTGAGTACCCTTGCGCACACCATGATGACCGCCG
>DASTDN010000628.1:0-6280 GCA_035710365.1 Streptomyces sp.
CTCCCGCGCTCCCGCGCTCCCGCGCTCCCCGGCGCTCCTGGCGCTCTTGGCGCTTCGTTGGGCACCCAGGCGGCACCCAGGCGGCACCCAGGCGGCACCCAGGCGGCACCCAGGCGGTGCCCAGGCGGTGCCCAGGGGCGCTCAGACGGCGCTCAGTTGGTGCCGACGCGGGTCAGTACGTCCACGATGCGGGCCTGCACCTCCGGGCTGGTGGAGCGCTCCGCGAGGAACAGCACCGTCTCGCCCGAGGCCAGCCGCGGCCGGTCGGCCGGGTCGACGGTGGCGGTGTAGACGACCAGCGGAGTGCGGTTGAGCTGCCCGTTCGCGCGCAGCCAGTCGATGATCCCGGCCTGGTGGGGCTGCACCCGCATCAGGTCGAGCACCACGAGGTTCGGCCGGAACTGCGCCGCCAGCGTCACCCCGTCCTGGTCGCTCGCCGCCCGCATCACCTGCATCCCGCGTCGCTCCAGCGTCGCGGTCAGCGCCAGCGCGATCTCCGGGTGCTCCTCGATGAGCAGCACGCGCGGCGGGTGCTGCTCGCTGTCGCGCGGGGCCAGCGCCTTCAGGAGGACGGCGGGATCGGCGCCGTACGCGGCGTCCCGCGAGGCCTGCCCCAGCCCGGCCGTCACGAGGACCGGCACCTCGGCCGCGACGGCGGCCTGCCGCAGCGACTGGAGCGCGGTGCGCGTGATCGGCCCGGTCAGCGGGTCCACGAACAGCGCGGCGGGGAACGCGGCGATCTGCGCGTCGACCTCCTCGCGCGAGTGCACGACGACCGGCCGGTAGCCGCGGTCGCTCAGCGCCTGCTGCGTCGAGACGTCGGGCGCGGGCCACACCAGCAGCCGACGCGGGTTGTCCAAGGGCTCGGGCGGCAGTTCGTCGTCCATGGGCTGCGGGCGCGGCGGGTCCGCGACCTCCACGGCACCGCCGGGGCCGTCCAGCGGCTCCGGCCCCTCGGCCGCGTTCTCGTCCGGCGCTCCTATGGCGTACGACCGTCCCGCCAGCTGGGCCCCGGGCGCGAGCCGAGCCTGCCCGGCGAGGGAGGGGGCGGGGGACGAGGACGCGGCGAAGGAACCCGGGGAGGTGGCCGAGGAAGGGGCGGCCGGTTCGGGCGGGGTCCCCAGCTTGCGCCGCCGAGCGGCGGAGCCGGTGGACGCCTGGGCCTGCGCCGGAGTCTGAGTCTGGGGTTGTCCGGGGGCGGGCGCCGGTGCCTGGGGCTGCTGCACCTGGGCGGCCTGACGGGTGAACGGCACGCCCTGTCCGAGCGTGCGCACGCTGATGGCCCGGCCCTGGGTGGAGTTGGGGTCGAGGGTCGGCACGGCGGTACCCGCCGTCGCCTCGGCGGGCAGGGGCAGGGGCTGCGCGACCCGGGCCGGTCGGCCCGGCTGCGCCTGTTGCCCCGGCTGTCCCGGCTGTCCGCTCTGCTCCGGCTGGGGAGGCGTGGCGTTCTCGGGCGGCAGGGGGGTGCCGGGGGGCGGGGTGTGCGCGGCCACGGGGCCGGCGCCCTGCGGCGGTACGTGCGCGGTGCCGTGCGCCGGTACGGGCCCGGTGCCGTGCGGGTGGACGGGCGCCGTGCCGTGCGGGGGTACCGGGGCGGCGGCGCCGGGAGGCACGGGTGCGGTGCCCTGCGGGGGTACGGGTGTGCCCGCGCCGGGGAGGTTGCTCGGGCTGGGCCACTCCCGGAGGGCGGGGACGCCCTGGGCCGGGGTCCCCTGCCCGGGCGGTACTTCGGCGGGCAGGGGCAGCCCGGCGGGGGCGCCGGGGGCCCCTGGGGCGGAGGTGCCCTGCGCGGGCGCGGCCTGAGCCGCCGGGGCGCCCGGAGCCTGGGGTGTCTGCGGCCCGGGAACCGGGCGGCCGGGAGCGACGGGGCCGGGAGCCGCCTGCGGCGGGAGGGAACGGGGCGGGAGCGGGTGCCCCGGGGCGGCGCCGGGCTGGTGCGCGGGCACGCCGGTGTGGCCGGACGGGTCCTGAGCCGGCGCGGCCGGACCGGACCGGTCCGGGGCGACGGCCCCCGGTACGGCACCGGGCTGCCCCTGGGCCGGCCCGCCGGGCACGGCGTGACCCGCGCCGCCCTGCCCGGGCGCGGGCTGCGCGGGCACGGGCCGCGGCGGGACGGGCACACCCTGCGCGGAGGGGCCCGCGGAAGCGGCGCCTTGCCGCGGCACGGGTACGCCACCCTGCCCGGTCACCCCCGGCGCGGGCATCCCTGAAGCCGGAGCCGGAGCCGGAGCGGGCGACGGGGCGGGAGAAGGGGCCGGTGCCGGCGCCGGGACGTTGACCCCTTCCGCCGACTGGCCGACCGCGCGCCTGCGACGCCCCGTCGGCGTGCTCGTGGGATGGACCTGCGCAGGGGCGTGCTCGTCGGACGGTCCCTGCGGGACGGCGTCGTGCCGCCCCCCGCCGCCCGGGCCGTCACCCACGGCGGCAGCGGCCGCGGAACCGGGCAGAGGCACGGGTACGGCCGCAGGCACGGGCCCCGGTCCGGGAACCTGCCCGGGGACCTGTCCGGGGACCTGCCCGGGAACCTGCCCCGGCGCCGGTGTCTGTTCGGCGCCGCCCGCGCCCGGGGCCCTGTCCGCCTCGGCCGGCGGCAGGGCGAACACCGTACGCGGCCCCGCCTCCTGCGCGGCGGCACGCTCGTTCGCGGCGGCCAGGGCACGCCGGCGCCGGCCCGTCGGCTGCCCGGCCTCGACGTCACCGGCCGCGGGAACGGGGGCGGCGGTCGCACCGGACGGCGCGGGCAACGCGGGCGGCAGCGCGTGCTGCTCGCCGTTGTCGCGGCGGGCACGGCGTCCGGTCGGCGCGGGCACGCCCTGCGGCGGTACCGTCCCGCCCAGGCCGTTGCCGGTCGCCGCGGTACCGGCGGCATGCTCGGCCGCGGTGAGGACGGCGCCCTCGGCAGCCGCACCCGCGGCGCCCTGAGCACCCGCGGCCACCGCCGCTCCCGCGGCTCCCGCATCCTCCGCGGGCCGGCCCCGACGCCGCCCGGTCCCCCCGGACACTCCGCCCGAACCCGAACCTGAACCCGAACCCGCAGTCCCCCCCGGGACCTCCTGCCCGGGCACCACCTCGGCCCCGGCTCCGGGCTCCGCGGCCGCCGCGCGGCGCCTCCGCCGCCCGGTGGGCGGAGCAGCGCCACCCCCGGCCTCACCGGGCGAACCGGCCGCACCGGTCATGTCCGCCGCACCGGCCGGACCCTCCGCACCCGCCGGGTCCGCCGCCCCGCCCCCGGCGTCCAGGAAGGCGTCCACGGACGCCCGCCGGGCCCGGCGCCGCCCGCCCCCCGAACCGGGCTCGCCGGAAGCGCCACCGCCGTCGGCCCCGGCAGCCTCCCCCTGGGCCGGCGAGGGCCCGGACGCCGGCGAGGACACCGCCTCCGGCCCGGGCACGGACGCCGGTCCGGACGGCGAAGCCGCCTGCTCCAGCGCCGGCATCCCGCCCGGAGTCCGGTCCGGGACGGCGCCCGCCCCGGCCCCGATCGGCACTTCGAGGACGTACGCGTTGCCGCTCATCCCCGGCACCTCGTGCGTCTGGAGCACCCCGCCGTGGGCCCGCACGATCCCGCGCACGATCGGCTCGTGCACCGGGTCTCCCCCGGCGTACGGCCCGCGCACCTCGATGCGTACGACCTCACCGCGCTGCGCCGCCGCGACGACCACGGTGTTGTCCATGTATCCGCCGGTCGACACGGGGGCGTTGCCCGTGGAGTCGACGCCCGCGACGTCCGCGACGAGGTGCGCGAGCGCGGTCGCGAGCAGCCGGGGGTCCACCTCGGCCTCGATGGGCGGCGCGTGCACGGCGAACTGCACCCGGCCCGGCCCGATCAGCTCGACCGCCCCGTCGACACCGGAGGCGACGACCGCGTCCAGCATGACCTTCGTACGGGCGAGGGTCTCGGAGCCGGTGTCGAGACGCTGGTAGCCGAGGACGTTGTCGATGAGGGTGGTGATCCGGGAGTAGCCGGCCGACAGGTGGTGCAGTACCTGATTGGCCTCGGGCCAGAGCTGCCCGGCGTCGTCGGCGGCGAGCGTCGCCAGCTCGCGCCGCAACTGCTCCAGCGGCCCGCGCAGCGACCGTCCCAGCAGGGTGATCAACTGCTCGTGCCGGGCGGCGAGCGCCTCGTAGCGGTCCTTCTCCCGCTCGCCGAGGGCGGCGTACCGTTCCTCGCCCGCGGCGAGTTCCTCCGTGTGCTTCTCGCCGAGCTCCTCCAGCTCGGCCGCGTGCTTCTGGCGCAGCGCGGTCAGCTCGGAGGCGTGCTCCTCGGCGAGTCGTTCCAGCTCCTGCGCGTGCGCCTTCTCCGCGGCTTCCTTCTCCTCCACGACGGCGTCGTACGGCCGCCGGTCGGTGAAGGTCATGACGGCGCCGACGAGCTGGTCGCCGTCGCGCACGGGCGCGGTCGTCAGGTCGACCGGCAGCCTGCTGCCGTCCTTGGCGTACAGCACCTGCCCGCGCACCCGGTGCTTGCGCCCGGAGCGCAGCGTGTCGGCGAGCGGCGACTCGCCGTACGGGAAGGGTGCCCCGTCGGGACGCGAGTGCAGGACGAGGGTGTGCAGCTCACGGCCGCCGAGATCGCTGGCCCGGTAGCCCAGTATCTGGGCGGCGGCCGGGTTGACCAGGACGATCCGCCCGTCGGTGTCGGTGCCGACGACGCCCTCGGAGGCGGCCCGCAGGATCATTTCGGTCTGCCGCTGCGACCGCGCCAGCTCGGCCTCGGTGTCGACGGTCCCGGACAGGTCCCGCACGACGAGCATCAGCAGCTCGTCGGCGGTGTAGCCGTAACCGTCGTAGGCCTGCTGGCCGTTCTCCAGATTCGCGCTCGTGACCTCGACCGGGAACTCGCTGCCGTCGGTGCGGCGCGCGACCATCCGGGTCGGCTTGGTGCGGGCCCGCGGGTCGATGTGGTCGGGACGCCGCATGGAACCGGGGATCAGCTTGGAGTCGAACTGCGGCAGCAGGTCGAGCAGTCCCCGCCCCACCAGGGCGGTGCCGGGGGTCTCGAAGGCCTCCAGGGCGATGGTGTTCGCGTTGACGACCGTGCCGTTCGCGTTGACCAGCACCAACGCGTCGGGCAGGGCGTCCAGTATGGCTGCGAGGCGAGCAGCGCCTCGGGATGGCCTGCTGCTCACGAGACGCTTCCCTCCTGTTACCGCACCTTGCCGACCGCTCGGGCCATCTTGCCAACCGGCCCGCAGCGTGTCACGCGAGGGAGTCTAAGCGCTGGGGTTGCGCCAGCGACGACGGATGAGAGGCACGTCGCACGGCGAAGTGAGGGCGAAGCGAGGGGGACGTGACGGAGGAGCGGAGGCGGTCCGGCCGGAGGACGGGGCACGGGCCGCGGGGAACACCTGCCTGCCTGCGCACACTTCGCCCCGCGTCCCGGGAGCCCTCCGCCCGCCCCTTCGCACGACCTTTACGTCACCCCGGACCCGGTCCGGCGGCGCGTCGGCAAACCTGTTCGGACCCGTCGCCGGGCCGCGTCGGCAGGGGGCAGGGGACCGGCCGCCCTCACCCGACGGCGGGCAGCAGCGGCACGAACCGGTCCCAGCGCGCGATCTGGCAGCCGTTGCTCCGCTCGTACGCCGCGTCGACCGGCCGCCCGGCCCAGGTGCCGGTGACGCGGGCGGTGGCCGGGCCGCCGTACTGCATGGAGCAGGAGGCGCCGTCCGGGACCGGCGCGAAGCCGTCCCGCCCCCACCGCGTGTTCTCGTCCACGGCGTCGCAGGCCCCCGCCGGATCGGGGTGGCTGCCGCCGCGCGGGTGGCAGTACAGCTCGTACGTCCCGTCCGCGCCGCCGCCCGCGTCCCGCACGGTGACGACGAGGTGGTCGCCGGCCCGGTCCTCGTCCCGCACCGGCGGCGGCATCGACGCGCCGGGGGCGGCGGCGTACGCGGCGGAGGGCGTCGGCAGCGCCCCGAGCGCGGCGAGGCAGGCGACGGCGCCGAGGAGCACCCGGTACGGCCCGGCGGGGCGGGAACGGCGGGCCGAGGCGGTGGCGCGGGGCGTGGTGACGTGAGACATGCCCTGACTAACGCGACGCCCGCCAGGACGTTGCGCGCCTGCCCTGCCCTGCCCTGCCCTGCCCTGCCCTGCCCTGCTTCCCGCCGCCCCCGTTGCCTCCCCCGCGGTCGTCGGCCCTGCCCCGTTGTCTCCCCCGCGGTGGGCCCCGCGGTCGGCCCTGCCCCGTTGTCTCCCCTGCGGTGGGCCCCGCCCCGCCCCGTGCCTTGCCCCGCCCCGCCGACTGCCTCCCCCGCGGGCCGCCGCGCAGCTCGCACCACCGGCC
>DASTDN010000629.1:0-2757 GCA_035710365.1 Streptomyces sp.
GCGTCCAGCGCCCAGCCCAGGTGGATGGTGGCGTGCTGCAGGGCCCCGGCCCAGCCGGGCAGCAGGTGCGGCAGGTAGCGCCGGAGCACCTCGGGCATGCCGAGCTCCTTCTCCCGGCGGTCGAAGAAGTCGCAGTACGCGGCGAAGTCGGTGCGCCGGCCGAGAAGCTCCAGCCAGTTGTCGTCCGTGACGGTGCGCCGTGCGGGCCGCGCCGGCTCCACGGGGAAGCCGTACGGCGTGAGGCGCACGTAGTTGTCGTGGTACTCCACGATGCGCTCCGGCGCCACACCGAGCCCGGCCAGCGCCACCACCGCGTGCTTGACGTGGTTGGTGAGGTGGCCGTTGAACTCGATGTGGTGCGTGCGGTCGCTCAGCAGACGGTCCACGGCGTCGGACCCGGCCCGGTCGGGGCCCGCGGCCGCGGGCGCGGGGTGTGCTGCGGTGGTGTCGGCCATGGGGGGCTCGCTCTCTCTCGTACGGACGTAACCTGCGAAGACGCCGGAGGCGCGGCGGGTCAGTCGTGCGCCGCGTCCTTGAGGAGGTACGCGACGACCTCGTCGAAGCTGTCGGCGATGAGCGAGGGCTCCGCCGCGGCCAGCTCCGGCCGCGAGTGCACCCCGTAGGTGACGGCGATCGAACGGAACCCGGCCGCCCGCGCCATCAGCAGGTCGTGGGTGGTGTCGCCGACCATCACCGCCTGCTCCGGCTCCCCGCCGCAGCGCGCGAGGGCGGCCTGCCCCGCCTCGGGGTGCGGCTTGGGGTGGGTGACGTCGTCCGCGCCGATCAGGACCGCGAACCGGTCGAGCAGGCCGGCCGCGTCCAGCAGGGCCTCGGCGCTGGCGTGGAACTTGCTGGTGACCACGGCCAGGACGAGTCCCCGCCGCCGCAGCTCCTCCAGCCCCTCCTCGACTCCGGGGAAGACCAGCGAACGCGCCCGGGGCAGGATGACGGTGCGGAACGCCTCCTGGTAGCGGGCCACGCCCTCGGTGACCCGCGCGTCGTCCCGCGCCACGCCCAGCAGCGTGGCGAAGGCCTGCTCCAGCGGCAGCCCGATGGTGGCCCGCACGTCCTCGGCGGCGCGGGGTGCGACGCCCATCGCCTCGAAGGCGGCGGCGAACGTCTCCACGATGGCCCGCGGGGAGTCCACCAGGGTCCCGTCCAGGTCGAACATCGCCACGCGGGTCATCTCTGCACTCTCCCGGAAATCGTTCGCACGGCCGGCCGGCCGGTTCGTCGGGCGGTCGGTCACCGGATCGGTCGTACGGTCCGTCGTCATCGGTCCTCCCGGCGGCGGTGCGCGGCGTGGGCCGCGGCGAGCCGGCCGCCGACCTCCGCCGTGTGGATGAGGACCGCCATGTTGGCCCGCGCGGACCGGCCCTCGGTCGCCGCGTCGACCGCACGCATGACGTACTTGGTCACGGCGCCGCCCCGGATGCCGTCCCGCTCGGCGGCGGAGAGCGCCTGCCCGATGGCCGCCTCGATCCGGTCGCCGTCGATGGCGTCCTCCTCGGTGGTCGGGGCGGTGACGAGGACGGCACTGTCGTTGCCCAGCGCCCAGTGCGTCTCGACGGCGCGGGCGATGAGGGCCTCGTCGTCCAGCCGGTGCGGCGCGCGCAGTCCGCTGGACCGGCAGTAGAAGGCGGGGAAGTCGTCGAACCCGTACGAGATCACCGGCACGCAGTGCGTCTCCAGGAACTCCATGGTCAGGCCCAGGTCGAGGATCTTCTTCGCCCCGGCGCAGACCACCGCCACCTTCGACCGGGTGAACTGGATCAGGTCGGAGGAGATGTCCATGGTCGTCTCGGCCCCGCGGTGCACGCCGCCGATGCCCGCCGAGGCGAAGAACGCGATCCCGGCGAGTTCGGCCGCCACCAGGGAGGACGCGACCGTCGTGGCGCCCGGCCCGCCTGCCGCCAGGACGACCGGCAGGTCACGGCTGCTCACCTTGGGGATGCCGGGCGTGGAGGCGAAGCGCTCGACGTCCTCGTCGGTCATCCCCACGAGGATCCGGCCGTCGTCGATTCCGATGGTGGCAGGCACCGCGCCACCGGCCCGGACGGCCGCCTCGACCTTGCGGGCGGTGGCCGCGTTGTCGGGGTACGCCAGGCCGTGGGTGATGACGTTGGATTCCAGGGCCACCACGGGGTCGCCCGCGGCGAGTGCCGTGGCCACCTCGTCGGTGAACACCAGCGGCACGGGGCTGTGCCCGCCCGGCTGCGTCGTCATGTGCGGTCCTTCCGGAGCTGATACGGCGGAGGTCAGGTCGGTGGTGGGGCCTTGCGGAGCCGGAGCGACTTCACGCTCGACGGTCTCCAGGAGGCGGACGTTCCCGTTCCGTAATTCCGTGGAACCGGATTGCGGTGAGATTGAGACAGATTGTCTGCCGCGGGGGCCGACGCGGCGACGGGCCGCCGGGGAGAATGCGCGCGGCGCGGGCACGTGAGAAAGGCCGTGCCGGAGCGGCCGCGGTGCCGTCGAATTCCCGGGAGCCGCTCAGCCGTATGGACGGGCCGGGGGAGTGGAGGGCGTACAAGGGGTTCGCGGGTGGCGCCGAATCGTCCCGTGCGGCCTTTCCGGCCGACTCGGACATGCGGCCCTTGGCGCACGGTATTCGCCCCGCGTCACCGGGGGCGTGCGCCTGAGGTAAGAGGTCGGAAGCGCCGTTCACCTGCGGCTGAAGGGTTTCGGCCGGGCACCTGCCGAGGAGGCGGGAGCGGGATGCCTCGGATGTCTTCATGAATGCTTCTGCTTCTCCTC
>DASTDN010000630.1:0-6758 GCA_035710365.1 Streptomyces sp.
AGGGGAGTCCCCTCAACGGTGTACACCTGAGTCCAGTCCATGCGCATCGCTCCCCCACCCGCGTCCCCAACAGGAAGTAGCCATGCTCGCGGTTGCCGTCTTCGGCGTCTAGCTTGCCGACCGACCGAGCCGTGCTTCGGCCAGGTGTTCGCCGTGGCATCAGCCAAGAGATCTCGACGTGTGAAGCCTTGCCTTCGGCGTTGACGGCAGCGGCGACGGCAACGCTGGCACCCAGCGGCATGCGACCACTAATCTCGGGCACCAAGGCTCAAGGCCGGCGGGGGCGCTGGGGTGATGGTGCCCGATCCTACGGATCAGAAGGTTGCAGGTTCGAATCCTGCCGAGTGCACACAGGCCAGGGCCCCGGAGAGATCCGGGGCCCTTGGTGTTTTGTGTGTGGTGCGGCAGCGGAGTGCGACGGCGGCCGGTGTCGGGTGGGGCGGGTGCGGGGCGTGGCGGGGGACGGGTTTCCGGGCGGCTGCGTCCGGGCCGGTTCCCGGGGACCCGGGCTCGGGCCGGCGCCGTGCCGGTCCTGCTCCGGCGGCCGTTCAGTTCCACGCAGGGGCGGCGAACAGGCTGGCCGCGTTGTAGCCCGAGTGGGGATGGGCGGCCCTCCAGTTCAGGGACTCGGGCTGGGTGCGGGGGAAGTCCGCGGCCACCAGGGTCGCCAGGTCGAAGTAGGCCTCGCGGGTGCGGGACCTCATCCGCGCCAGGTCGACCTCCGAACCCGTGGCGAGGTGCTCGTCGAAGGGGATCTCCACCACGGCCCGGCAGCGGGCCCGGAAGTGGTCGAGGACGTCGTTCACCCGCACCAGCTTGCTCTTCTTCCGCGGCTGGGACACCACGGTGATGCTCCGCTTGACCAGGTCGTCGTAGTGGTGCGCGGTCAGCCAGTCCAGGGTGGTGCTGGCGCTGGTCGCGCCGTCGACGCTGTGGGTGGCGACCACGATCAGTTGGTCGGCGTAGTCCAGGATGCCGCGCATGGCGCTGTGCAGCAGGCCGGTGCCGGAGTCGGTCAGGATGAGCGGGTAGTGCTGTCCGAGGCAGTTGACGACCTTGCGGTAGTCCTCGTCGTTGAACGCCGTCGAGAGGGCGGGGTCCACCTCGTTGGCGAGGATTTCGAGTCCGCTGGGGGACTGGGACGTGAAACGCCGTACGTCCATGTAGTTGGTGATGTTCGGGAGTTCGGTCACCAGATCGCGGACCGTCGCGGCGCTCTCGCGGCGCACGCGGCGGCTCAGGGTGCCCGCGTCCGGGTTGGCGTCGATGGCGATCACCCGGTCCTGGCGCTCGGCGGCGAGTGTGGCGCCCAGCCCGGTGGTGGTGGTCGTCTTGCCGACTCCGCCCTTGAGGCTGATGACGGCGATCTTGTGGCACTGCATCACCGGGGCGCGGAGGACGGCCAGCTTCTGCTGCAGCTCCCGCTGGGCGGCCTTTCCGCCGAGCCGGAAGCGGGCGAGGTTGCGGCGGTCGCTGCCCTGCTTGCGCAGGAGGCGGTCGGAGGAGAGCTCGACGGCCGCGCTGCGTCCCAGCCCGCCGCCGTGGTTCTTCGTGTCCAGCGTCGGCCACGGGGCCGGAGCGTAGTGAGCCGGGGGACGGGCCGTCGGCGGCGCTCCGGTGGGGAAGGCCGGCGGGCGTGCCACCTTGGCGTACGGGGGCACGGGGGGCGCCGGGGGCACGGGGGGCGCGGCGTGATGTTCCACTACGGGAGGTGCGGGCATGTGGTGCTCCGCCCAGCCCGCGGTGTGCGCGGCCTCGCAGGCCAGCCGGGTGCCGTTCACGGGTTCCGCCGCCGGGGCGGCCTGCGACCTGTCGGCGACCGGATGGCCCGGTGGGGGAGCGGCCCCGCCGGAGCATTCCCTGCCCCCGGCGGATACGGGATCGCCGACGCAGATGTCGCGGTCGTTCGTCACAATTCGTCCTTTCGGAGAGGAGGGAAGTCCGTTTGGCGGGGCATCGGGTGGGTGGCGGCGGTGGGGTGTGGCCGGCGGGTTCTCCTGCATGCCGGGCGATGGATGTGTTCCTCCGTGGCGGTGATTTCCCTCCGGGACGAGAATTGCCGGCGGTCGGCTCACGGGCAGGCTTTCGGCCTGCGGCAGGGGCGGGCCGCCGATTTCCCGGCGGCCGGTTCCACGAAATGCCGGCCCGTGGGCCGGGACATTTCTGAGGCCGAGCGCCGGAGGCGCGCTTTGCGCTGCGGGGAAGACGTGCAGCCGCCCGGGGACGTCCGTGCGGACCAGCATGCCGTCTTCGCCGAACGCGAGGCCCTGGGATATGAGCTGTTCCGCCGTCAGGACCCGCTTCGTCCAGCGGTGGACGTCGGCGGGTGATCGCCGGTCGCCGGTTCTCACGCCACCGGGCCCGGCCTTCGGCGGGTACGTGGCGCGGCGGCGCTGTCCCGCCTCCGGCGGCCGCTGAAGCTCCGGAGGGACCTCAAGCCGGCTGCGCACGCGGTACTGCCCGGGTTTCAGGTGCTCCACCCGCTGCAACTGCACTTTCAGAGGCCCCAGGAACGAATACCCCTGCTCTTCGGCGTACTCGTGGAGCCTTTCGACCAGCTCGTCGCCGAGCAGCACCAGGCAGGCGCTGTGCGACTCGTGGTCGTCGGGGCTCAGTTCGACGACGAATCCGTTCGGTGCGACGGTGCGGTTGTGGCTCCAGATCTTCGCGTTGATGTCGCATTCACGCCGGAGCGCCCCGACGAACTCCAGGGGCTGCACCTCCGATTTGAAAAGCTTGGCGAAGGTGTCGTTGACGAGAGCCTCGAAGCGCTGTTCGAATTTGCCCAGCCTTCCCACCATGGCCTCCGAGGTGCCTATCTGTCGTGAAGCGGCCAGATAAACGAAAATCCTATTTGTGATACTTATATAGCCATGTGGGGTGCGGAGCTATGAGGAGCCACCTCAAATCACTGAATCGGAGGCACGGCGACTTCCGCGCGTGTCGGTGGGGGACCCTGCTGTCGTGGTGACGGACCGGGTGTGGAGGTGCGCGGGGCTGCGGTGGGCGCCCGGTGGTCCCCTGCTGGTGTGGGACGGGGGGCGGTGCAGCGCCGTCGTGCGGGGGAAGCGGGTGGGCTTCGCCGTGGTGGCGGGCGGGGGCCGGACGTGCGTGGGGGCGCGGGGCCATCCGTGCGCCGGGGAGGTCCCGGTGAGCGCACGGAGCACGGGGGCGCGGTGCGAGGAGTGCGCCAGGCTGGACCGCGCGCACTCCGTGGCCGCCGACACCCTCGCCGACGACCCCCGGCCCTACCGCGTGTACCTGGCCTGGTTCGGCCCCGGCATGGTCAAGGTCGGGATCACCGCCGCCGGACGCGGCCCGGCCCGGCTGCTGGAACAGGGGGCCGTCTGCTTCACCTGGCTGGGCACCGGGCCGCTGATGGCCGCGCGGCGCACCGAGGAGATGCTGCGCGCCGCGCTGGGCGTGCCCGACCGCATCCCGTACGGCGCCAAGCGTGCCGTACGGGCCGCGCTGCCCGGCGGGGCGGACGAGCGGGCCGCCGAGATCGCCGAGGTGCATGCGCGGGCCGTGGCGCTCGACGGGTGGCCCGAGTCGCTCGCGGCCGAGCCGTTCCGGGCCGTGGACCACGTGCCGGACTTCGGGCTGGCCGGGGCGCCGCCCGCCGTGGGGGAGGTGACCGGGCTGGTGCCGGGCGGGGCGGTGGACGGGGAGCTGGTGGCCGTCGCCGGGCCCGATCTCCATCTGGCCACCGGGCGCGGGGTCGTCGTCCTCGACACCCGGCTGATGCGGGGGTGGGGGCTGGTGTCCGCGCGGGACGGGGGCGCCGGTGGTTTCCCGGTGCGGGAGTGGCGAGGGCCGGGCGGCGGGGGACTCCAGGACGGGCTGTTCTGAGGGGCGGGCCGTCCGGGCACGCCGAACGGGGGTGGACCCGGGGGGTCACTCCGGGTGAGGCTGGCCCCCATGAGCGATCGACCTGGCAGCGGTGACGAGGCCTCCGGCGTACGGGCGTTCTGGCAGCGGCTCGGGCTGCCCGGGCTCGTCGACGTCCACACGCACTTCATGCCCGAGAGCGTGCTGCGCAAGGTGTGGGCCTACTTCGACGCGGTGGGGCCGCTGACCGGCGGCGTCGACTGGCCCATCACCTACCGCCACGACGAGGACGAGCGGGCGCGGCTGCTGCGGGAGTTCGGCGTGCGGGCCTTCACCGCCATGCTGTACCCGCACAAGCCCGGCATGGCGCGCTGGCTCAACTCCTGGGCCGTCGACTTCGCCCGCCGCACACCCGGTTCCCTGCACACCTCGACCCTCTTCCCCGAGCCCGGGGTCGACGCGTACGTCCGGGAGGCCGTCGAGGCGGGCGCCCGGGTGTTCAAGGCGCACGTGCAGGTCGGCGCGTACGACCCGGCCGACGAGCTCCTCGACCCCGCCTGGGGGCTGCTCGCCGAGGCGGGGGTGCCCGTCGTGATCCACTGCGGGTCGGGACCCGCGCCGGGCAAGCACACCGGGCCCGAGCCCGTCGCCCGGGTGCTGGCGCGGCACCCCCGGCTGCGGCTGGTCGTCGCCCACCTGGGGATGCCCGAGTACGAGGACTTCCTCGGGCTCGCCGAGCGGTACCCGGAGGTGCGGCTGGACACCACGATGGTGTTCACCGACTTCAGCGAGCGGTTCGCGCCCTTTCCCCGGACCGCGCTGCCCCGGCTGGCCGGCCTGGGCGACCGCATCCTGCTCGGGTCGGACTTCCCCAACATCCCGTATCCGTACGCGCACCAGTTGCACGCGCTGGAGCGGCTCGGGCTGGGGGACGCGTGGCTGCGGGCCGTGTGCCACGACAACGGGGCACGGCTGTTCGCGGTGTGAGCCGCGGCCGCCGCCCCCGTGCCCGACGGGGGTCCGGCGTTTTCTCAGGAGATTCACAGGTTCTGGAAAGGGTGTTCTCACCGGGCCCGGGGACCGTGGCCGGTATGACCACCATCTCGCCCCAGGGGGGCCGCGAACTGCTGAAGCCGGACGGCAGGCCCGTCCGGGTGCTCGTGGTGAACGACGAGCAGTCCGTCACCGAGCTGCTGTCCATGGCCCTGCGGTACGAGGGCTGGCAGATCCGCAGCGCCGGGGACGGCCCGGGCGCCGTACGGGCCGCGCGCGAGTTCCGGCCCGACGCCGTGGTGCTGGACATGACGCTGCCCGGCGCGGACGGACCGAGCGCGCTCGGCGGGCTGCGGCGCGAGCTGCCCGGTGTGCCGGTGCTGTTCCTGACCGCCAGGGCCGCCGCGGAGGACCGGGTCGCCGGACTGACCGCCGGTGGCGACGACCACGTCACCAAGCCGTTCGGGCTGGAGGAGGTCGTCGCCCGGCTGCGCGGCCTCATCCGGCGTTCCGGCGCGGCCGACCGGCGCTCCGAGTCCGTCCTGGTCGTCGGCGACCTCGCCCTGGACGAGGACAGCCACGAGGTGACGCGGGGCGGCGAGGCCATCCACCTCACCGCCACCGAGTTCGAGCTGCTGCGGTTCCTGATGCGCAACCCGCGCCGGGTGCTCAGCAAGGCGCAGATCCTCGACCGCGTGTGGTCGTACGACTTCGGCGGACAGGCCAACGTCGTCGAGCTCTACATCTCCTATCTGCGGCGGAAGATCGACGCCGGCCGGGAGCCGATGATCCACACCCGGCGGGGCGCCGGATACCTGATCACGGCCGCGTCGGCGGCCTGAGCGCCGGCGGCCGCCGGCGTCAGTCCTGCGGAGCGAGCCGGGCCGGGAAGCCGCCCGTGGCCACCGGGCCCCAGCGCTCCGGCGTGACCCGGATGACCGACTTGCCCTGCCGGACCATCGCCGCGCGGTACTCGTCCCAGTCCGGGTGCTCGCCCGCGATGTTCCGGTAGTACTCCACGAGCGGCTCCACGGAGTGCGGCGCGTCGACGACCTCCGCCGTGCCGTCGATCTGCACCCACGGCCCGTCCCACTCGTCGCTCAGCACGACGAGGCTGACCCGCGGGTCCCGCCGCGCGTTGCGGGTCTTGGCCCGCTCCGGGTACGTGGACATGACGATCCGGCCCGCGTCGTCGACCCCGCAGGTCAGCGGTGACCCCTGCGGGGCGCCGTCGGCACGCCGGGTGAGCAGGAGGGCGCGGTGCCGGGGACGTACGAAGTCGAGGAGGCCGGTCCGGGTGACCCGGGTGGTGGTCGCGATGTTCGGTGCCATGGAATCAGCGTCTCTGATTAGCTTTGTGATCCCATGTGCACCGTAGGGTTCGGTGTGGGTTCTTCCCATCTGGGCGGGGTGGCGTGAGCGTGGAAGTGGAATCCTGCTCCGAGTGCTGCTCCGCGTGGCCGGTGTCGGCTGGTGGTGGGTGTGCTGATCGTGGTCATGCCCTGGTGCCGGTGGGCTGCGCGGGGCAGCCGGGTCCGGTCCGTTGGTGCGTGTCCCTCCGGACGCTTTCCGGCCGGGCCGGGGGGCCGGGCCGGGGAGGGAATCCCGCGTCGCCTGGGCGCGGGATGGTTGGAACGTGGCCGGGTGGGGCCGGTCTTGGACCGGTCCGCCTGGCTTGTCTTGGGTGTGGCCGTGATGACCGCCCTGGCTTCGAGCTTGTCCACGACCTTGCGGATCATCATGGCGCCGCTGGTGGTGTCCGTGGCGGTCTTGGTCTGGTGGGTGAGGCCACGCGCGGCGATCCGCCGCCATGCGCCTTGGTCGCGGTCGCCTTGCCATCGGCAGGAGGGGCAGATGGCCCACTTCCAGCCCGGGGTGGTGGGCCGGTCAGGGGCCTTGCGGTGGCGTAGTGGGGTGAGGCAGTGCGGGCAGTG
>DASTDN010000631.1:0-8272 GCA_035710365.1 Streptomyces sp.
GGCCGCGCGGGCACGGGCCTGGACGGTGTGCGCCGGGGCCCGTGCACGGGCCCCGGCGCACACCGTCCAGGCCCGTGCCCGCGCGGCCGCCGCTACGGCTCGCGTGCCGCGCCACCCGCCAGCCGCGTCGGCGCCAGGAACTCCCGTACGTACGTCCGCTCCCACCACGCGCCCGTCTCCCGCAGCTCGCGCCGGGTCGTGAACCGGTAGCGGAACAGCCGGGCCCGCACGAAGCGAGGCGGCCGGTCCGGCGGGAACGGGGAGTGGCGCAGCAGCCGCAGCGTGGCCCGGTCGCCCTCCAGCAGCCGCTCCACGAACGTCCCGAACCACGGTTCGGCGTACGCCGGGGACAGCGCGGCGAACCACATCATCCAGTCCAGCCGCAGATGGTAGGGCGCGTACTGGCGCGGTCTGCGCCGCGGATCGCCGGGCTTGCCCTTGAACGCGTACTCCCGCCAGTCCCCGTCCCCGCGCGGCTCCTCGTCCCAGGTGCCCTCGACGACCACCTCGTGGCGGACCCGGCTGACGCTGCCGAACGCGCCGTAGGTGTTCACCAGGTGCAGCGGGTCGAAGGAGCGGTTCATGACCTGGCGGCGGGAGAGCATGTTCAAGGCCGGCCGGTGACCGAGGAAGAGCAGCCCGGCAGCGACCGCCAGGACCAGCACCTCGTACCAGAGCGGGGCGGCGCGCATCGCGCCCGGGGCGTCACCCGGAAGGCGCAACGCCGACAGCGCGAGCACGATCGTGATCCAGTTCAGCCAGGCGAAGTTGCCGGACAGCACCAGCCAGAGCTGGGTGACGATCATCAGCGCGGCGGCCACCGACGCCACCGGCTGCGGCGTGAACAGCAGGAACGGCACGACGAGCTGGGTGACGTGGTTCGCGGCCACCTCCACCCGGTGCAGCGGCTTCGGCAGCCGGTGGAAGAACCGGCTCAGCGGGCCCGGCATGGGCTGCGTCTCGTGGTGGTGGTCCAGGCAGGTCAGCTTCCGCCAGCAGGCGTCGCCGCGCATCTTGATCAGTCCCGCGCCGAACTCCACGCGGAACAGCACCCAGCGCAGCAGGAACAGCACCACGACCGGCGGCGCGACCTCGCCGTTGCCGAGGAACACCGCCAGGAAGCCGGTCTCCAGCAGCAGCGACTCCCAGCCGAAGCCGTACCAGGTCTGCCCGACGTTCACGACCGACAGGTACAGAGCCCAGGGCACCAGCCACGCGAGCATCGCGCCCCACAGCGGCAGCAGCCCGTCCAGGCCCGCGAGGAGCGCCGCCGCCACCGCGCAGCCGGTCCAGGCGACCGCCGCGAACATCCGGTCGGAGCAGCGCCAGTGGAACAGGCTCGGCGACCGCCAAAAGGGCACCCGGGCCACGAACCGGGACGCCGGCAGCAGCCCGCGCTCCCCGAGCAGGGCCCGGAACTGCAGCGCGGCCGTCAGGAACGCCACCAGGTAGACGGCGGCGAGCGCGCGCTGGAGGACCAGCCTGCTCAGCCCGTACTCGGGCGAGGTGAACCACTCCACGGAACCCGGTCTCCTCCTTCCGGTGCCGCTGTCGGCTGCGGGGGTCGGGGGTCGGGGGTCGGGTGTCACTCCCGGTGTACCACCGCGGGTGCTGGCGCAACCCGGACGGTCAAAGGGGACAATGGGGGCAGATGTCAGGCGTGAGGCGTCTGGCCGCAGGTGCCCGACCCGGTCGCGCGCGGCGCGTGACCCTCCGGTCGAAGGACCGGACGAATGCTGGCAAGGTGGGTCCATGGCTGAGCGGGGAGCGAGCGCGCTGTCCCTCCCGGACGACTGGCCCGCCCGACCGGAACCGATCCTGGCGCTCAACGGCCTGGGACGCTTCGACTGGGACCTCGACGCGGGCCTCTTCCGCATGGACGCCCAGGCCCACGAGGTGTTCGACCTGCGCCCCGACGAGTACGACGGCAGACAGGAGAGCCTCGCCCTCCGCGTGCCGCCCACCGAGGGTATCCAGCTCGACGCCGTCGTGGCCCGCGCCATGAAGGACGGCAGCGAGACCTACGGCACGTACTTCCGCATCCGCCGCCGCGACGGCACCATGCGCTGGACCCACACCCAGGGCCGGATCCGGCGCGACGGCACCGGCCGCCCCCGCCGCATCCTGGGCCTCGTCCGCGACGCCACCCCGGAACTCGGCGAACTGGCCGACCGCCGCGAGGCGGCCGCCCTGGAGACGGCGCGCCGGCAGCAGACCAGCGTCGTGCAGGTCGCGACGGCCGCACTCGCCCACGCCCGCACCGTCGACGACGTCCTCGACGTCCTGAAGGACACCCAGGGCCTCACCCACCTGGGCGCCACCAGCCTCGTCATGGGCCTGGTCGAGGCCGACCGCATCCGGCTGATCGCCGAGGGCCCCGTCGACAGCTTCGTGCCCGGCACCCGTGTCACCCGGATCGACGAGCCCTACCCCATGAGCGAGGTCGTCCGCACCCTCAGCCCGCGCTTCATCGAGTCGCCCGAGGAGTTCGCCGAGCGTTACCCCATCCTCTGGCCGCACCTCACCGACCTGCACATCACGTCCGCCGCCTACCTCCCGCTGATCGCCCAGACCCGGCCGATCGGCGCCATGGGCCTGCTCTACAGCGACCGGCGCGGCTTCTCGCCCGAGGACCGCAACCTCCTCGTCGCCCTGGGCACCGGCATCGCCCAGAGCCTCCAGCGGGCCATGCTCTACGAACAGGAGATGGACCTCGCCGAAGGCCTCCAGCAGGCCATGCTGCCCCGCACCATCCCCAGCGTGGCCGGTGCCGACGTCGCCGTCCGCTACCGCGCCACCTCCATCGGCGGCACCCTCGGCCGGGACATCGGCGGCGACTGGTACGACCTGATCCCGCTCCCCGGGGGCAGCCCCCCGGGAGGCGGCCGGGTCGGCGCCGTCATCGGCGACGTCCAGGGACACGACACGCACGCCGCCGCCGTCATGGGCCAGTTGCGCATCGTGCTGCGCGCCTACGCCGCCGAGGGCCACCCCCCGGCCACCGTGATGGCCCGCGCCTCCGTCTTCCTGCACGAACTCGACACCGACCGCTTCGCGACCTGCCTGTACGCCGAGGCCGACCTGGCCACCGGCGTCGTGCAGGTGGTGCGCGCCGGGCACATCCACCCCCTGGTGCGCCTGGCCGACGGCTCCTGCCGCAGCGTCCCCGTCGAGGGCGGGCTGCCCCTCAGCCTGTCCGCCGAGTTCGAGAGCCTCGACTACCCCGTCGGCACCCTGGAACTGGACCCCGGCTGCACGCTGGTGCTGTGCACCGACGGCCTCGTGGAACAGCCCGGGAGCGACCTCGACGACGGGATGCGGAACATCGCCGGACTCGTCGGCGCCGGACCGGACGGCGTCCACGCCCTCGCCGACTTCCTCATCGACGTCGCCGACGAACGCAGCGGCGAGGACGACGTGGCGCTGCTCCTGCTGCGCCGCCGGGTGCCGGACACCTCGCAGCCCGGCGGCAGACTCCAGCAGCACGTGGCGCCCGGGGACGCCGAGGCCCTCACCGGTGCCCGGCACATGATCCGCTCCGCCGTGCGCGCCTGGGGCGGTGCCGACCGGGCCGACGAGATCGCGCTCACCGCCGACGAGCTGATCACCAACGCCCTCATGCACACCGAGGGCGCCGCGATCGTCACCCTCCGGCTCCTGACCGGCGCGGGCCGGCGGCTGCGCGTCGAGGTCGAGGACTCCTCCAGTGCCCTGCCACGCCGCCGCGACCCGGGGGACTCCGGCGTGTCGGGCCGGGGGCTGATGCTGGTGGACCTGCTGTCCGACGGCTGGGGCGTGGAGGCGCGGGGCGGCGGCAAGTGCGTGTGGAGCGAGTTCGTGACCCCCGAAGAGTCCTGACCGCGCCGCGCGGGCCCGCTCCCGGGGTGGCACCCTGGACCCATGCCGGAACTCCCCGAGGTCGAGGCGCTGAGGGACTTCCTCACCGGACACCTCGTCGGCCACGAGATCGTCCGGGTCCTGCCCGCCGCGATCAGCGTGCTGAAGACGTACGACCCGCCGCTCGGCGCCGTCGAGGGGCGCGCGGTCACCGCCGTGCGCCGGTACGGCAAGTTCCTGGACCTCGCCACGGACGGCGGCCCGCACCTGATCACCCACCTGGCCCGGGCGGGCTGGCTGCACTGGAGGGACCACCTCCCCGAGGGCCCGCCCCGCCCGGGCAAGGGCCCCCTCGCGCTGCGGGTGGCCCTGGAGAGCGGGGCCGGCTTCGACCTCACCGAGGCCGGCACGCAAAAACGCCTCGCCGTGTACGTCGCCGCCGACCCGCGGGACGTCGCGGGGATCGCCCGCCTCGGCCCCGACCCGCTCGCCGACGACTTCGACGAGGCGCGGCTCGCCGGGCTGCTGGGCGGCGAACGGCGGCAGCTCAAGGGCGCCCTGCGCGACCAGAGCCTGATCGCCGGTGTCGGCAACGCCTACAGCGACGAGATCCTGCACGCCGCGAAGATGTCCCCGTTCAAGCCGACCGCGTCCCTCACCGGCGAGGAGACCACCCGCCTGTACGAGGCCCTGCGCGGCACGCTCACCGACGCGGTCGAACGCTCCCGGGGTGTCGCGGCCGGACGCCTGAAGGCGGAGAAGAAGAGCGGCCTGCGCGTCCACGGCCGCACCGGCGAACCCTGCCCGGTGTGCGGCGACACGATCCGCGAGGTGGCCTTCAGCGACTCCTCGCTCCAGTACTGCCCGGCCTGCCAGACCGGCGGCAGGCCCCTCGCGGACCGCAGGCTGTCCCGGCTCCTGAAGTGACGTGCGGGACGGCGCGGGCGCACTGTCCGTGCGGCGGCCGCGGTGTCAACGGGCGGTCCTCCCCGGCCATGGCCCGCGCCCGCACCCCGGGCGCGCGCTGGCCGCCGCGAGCGGCGTGCGCGACGGCGGGCGCGGCGGGGCCCGGGGCGCGGGGCCATTCGTACGCATCCGGCGGCCGGATCCTCCGGGGCACGGCCCCGGCACGGCCTAGAAGAGGTGGATCGCGAGGTGACCCAGGGGGAGGCCGAGCTGCCAGGCCGGCGTCCACACCTTCGGGCCCTCCTCCTCGCCGGTGACGGGGGCGCCGCCCGGCACCGCGTTCAGGTCGGGCGCGAGCAGCTCGGTCTCCCGGAGCCAGCGCCAGGCATCCTCCGCGAGCGCCAGGTCGGGCGCGGGGCACGTGGAGGCCGCGGCGTCGGCGGCGAGACCGGCCAGCCGCTCGTGCACCCACTCCTGCCACGGCTGGTCGTACGCCGTCAGCGACAGCCAGTTCTCCAGCTGGGTCACGACACGGATGCCGGACAGCTCGCCCTCGGTGTCGGACAGGAAGACGGTCAGCGCCAGAGCGTCGCGCCCCGCGCGGAACTCGAAGGACGTCGGCGGCATCAGATCGCCGCTGCGCAGCAGTTCGTCGGCGATGTACTCGGCGTACAACCAGGCCATGGGGACGGTCAGTTCACCGTCCGTGCTCTCTCGACCTCTGTGCTGCATCCCTTCCTGCCTTCCTCCGGTGCGTGCGCGTAGCCCCGGCCGGGTCCTCGGCCCGGAACACGGACGAGGACAGCCGAATACCCAACCGGGGTCCTCAGCAAGGCGCTTTACGGAGGTTTGACCCGAGGGCCAGTTTCACCGCAGGTCGGTGGCGTATCCCGGAAGCACCCGGCGCAGGGCGCGCAGCGCGTAGTACGCGCGGGACTTCACCGTACCGGGCGGGATACCCAGGGTCTGGGCCGCTTCCGCCACACTCGCCCCGTGGAAGTACACGAGCACCAGGACGTCACGGTGCTCGGGAGTGAGAGTCTTCACAGCCTCGCGTACGTCGAGGGTCGCCGCGGCCCGCTCGGCGTGGTCGGCGCAGACCCGGGCGTTCTCCAGGACCGCGTCGCCGACCTCCGGCGGACGGGCCTGCCGGGCGCGGCGCGCGTCGATCGCGAGCCGTCGGGCCACGGTCATCAGCCAGGGCCTTACGGAGTCGAAGTCGTCGGCGCGCAGGGCCTCGGGGTGCTGCCAGGCACGCACCAGGGTCTCCTGCACCAGGTCCTCGGCGCGCTGCCGGTCGCCGTCGCAGAGCCGGAGCAGCAGCGCGAAGAGAGGCCGCCCGTGCTCGCGCTGCAGCGCGGCGAGCTCGTGCTCGGCGGTCGTCCCGCTCGTCATGACGGTTCCGGCGCTCATGGCCGTATGGCACCGCAGGGCGGTCCGGGGGGACAGGGCGCGCGCAGGAGTGTGCGACGGACGGTCGATCGCGTCGATGAACGGTACGACGAACGGTCGGGGAACCCGTTCGCGCACGCCGGACGGCCTAAAGCGCGTGTCGCAGCCACCGATCACCGCATCCGGATTCTTACCTGTTCATCCGATTTATTGGTGCTTCCGGATGGCTTCACGCATCCCGACCACGGCAGGTGAGTGATGATCGCACGCAGACGGCAGGTGGCTCTCGCGCTGACGGCGTTCCTGGTCGCGGCAGCGGCCTGCCAGGCCGACCGGCAGGACGAGCCGGGCAGCCGGGCCCCCAGCGCGTCGGCCACCGCCGACGGCTTCACCCTCGTCGCCTCCGGCGACGTCCTCCCGCACAGCAACATCATCGACCGGGCCCGCCTCGACGGAGGCGGCGAGGGCTACGACTTCGCCCCGATGCTCGCCGGCATCCGCTCCGTCGTCTCCGGCGCCGACCTGGCCCTGTGCCACATGGAGACGGTGTACGGCGCGAACGGCGACTACGCGGGCTACCCCCTGTTCAAGTCCCCGCCGGAGGTGGCCCGCGCCCTCGCCTCCACCGGCTACGACGGCTGCTCCACGGCCTCCAACCACTCCCTCGACGACGGCGCGGACGGCATCGGCCGCACCCTCGACGCCTTCGACCGGGCGGGGCTGCGGCACGCCGGAACCGCGCGCACCGAGACCGAGGCCCGCACCCCCACGATGCTGCGCGCGGGCAGCGCGGACGTCGCCCACCTCGCCTACACCTACGGCCTCAACGGCATCACGCCGCCCGCCGACCGCCCCTGGGCGGTGAACGTGATCGACGAGCGCCGCATCCTGACGGACGCGCGGGCCGCCCGCAAGGCGGGCGCCGAGGTGGTCGTCGTCTCCGTGCACTGGGGCACCGAGTGGCAGGACACCCCCGACGAGCAGCAGATCGCCCTGGCCCGCGCCCTGACCGCCTCCCGCACGGGCAGCCGCCCCGACATCGACCTCGTCCTCGGCACCCACGCGCACGTCCCGCAGGCGTACGAGAAGGTCAACGGCACCTGGGTGGTCTACGGCATGGGCGACCAGATCGCCGGATCGATGATCAACCACGCGGGCGCCCGGGACCCGCGCGGCAACCAGTCCACCGTCGGCCGCTTCACCTTCGCCCCGCCCGCCGCGCCCGGCGGACGCTGGAGGGTGACCCGCGCCGAGTTCGTCCCGCAGTGGTTCGACGTGCAAGCCGGACGGGTCGTGAACCTCAACCAGGCCCTCGCCCGCGGCCTCGACGTGCGCGCCGTCCGCGACCGCATCCGCACGGTGACCCTCGGCCGGGGAGCGGCGGCCGACGGACTGAGGATGGGGCGCTGACCTCGGCGGCGGACGGCCGGGCGCCACCCGGGCCCGCGGGGCCGGTTCCGCCGGGCGGGTGGATTCGTGCCGCCGTCCCGGTGCCGTGCGCGAGGGCCCGTACCTCCGGGGGCGACTGATGAGTCATGAAGAAGGATCAGTTGCTCACACGACGCCGGGCGCTGCTCGCCGGCGCCGGCACTCTCACGGCGGCCGGCGCCGCCGGTGTGCTCGCCGCGGTCACCGGGGACGGGCCGGGGCTCGCCGGGCCCCGGCCCGCCCCCGCCGCGGGCCCCGCCGCGCGGCGCCCCCTCAAGCCCTCCGCCTACCGACTCCAGCCCCTGGCCGGTTACGGGCCGCGCCGTGCGGCTTCCGCCCGGACCCCGGTGCGCCGCGCCCCCCTGCTGCGCGTGTCCGGGCGGGACCGCACCCTGGTGCTGACCTTCGACGACGGCCCCGACCCCCGCTACACCCCGCGCATCCTCGACACCCTGGCCCAGCACCGGGTGCGGGCCATGTTCTTCGTGTGCGGGGAGATGGCGGCCGAGAACCCGGACCTCCTGGCCCGGATGGCGGACGAGGGGCACGTGGTCGGCAACCACACCTGGAGTCACCCCCTGCTCACGCGCCTCGGCCGCCGCCGGATCCGCCTGGAGATGGAACGCACCTGCGACATCATCGAGAAGGCGCACGGCGAACGCCCCCAGTGGGTCCGCGCGCCCTACGGCGCATGGAACCGCGCCGCCTT
>DASTDN010000632.1:0-3562 GCA_035710365.1 Streptomyces sp.
GAGGCATGCTGCTCACCCCCCGCCCCCCGTCCGCGCGCCCCCGGCGCCGCCGGACCGCCGCGGCGCTGCTGGCCTCCGCCGTCACCGTCTGCCTGGTGGCCGCCCACGCCCCCGCCGAACCCCTCGGCGTCGGCGACCGCCTCTTCCCGCACCTCGGCAACCCCGGCTACGACGTCCTGTCCTACGACCTGGACCTCACGTACTCCGGCCGCAACGACGAACCGCTCGCCGCCGTCACCACCATCGACGCCCGGACGACGACCGCGCTGGAGCGTCTCAACCTCGACTTCGCGCACGGTGAGGTGACGTCCGTCGAGGTCGACGGGGAGCCCGCCGCCTTCACCGGAGTGGACGAGGACCTCGTCGTCACGCCCCACGACCCGCTGCCGCCGGGCGACCGGACCAGGATCACCGTCCGGCACACCAGCGACCCCGTCTACCGCACCGACCGGGAGGGCGGCTGGGTGCGCACCGCCGACGGTCTCGCCATGGCGAACCAGGCCGACGCCGCCCACCTGGTCTTCCCGTGCAACGACCACCCCTCCGACAAGGCGGTGTTCACCTTCCGGATCACCGCGCCCGACGGCCACACGGCCGTCGCCAACGGACTGCCCGCCCCGACCCGCCGCGCCCACGGCGCGACCACCTGGACCTACCGCACCCGCCACCCCATGGCCACCGAGCTGGCGCAGGTCTCCATCGGCCGCTCCACGGTGCTGCGCCGCACCGGGCCGCACGGCCTGCCCCTGCGCGACGTCGTGCCGACCGCGCACCGCGAGGCCCTGGAACCCTGGCTGGAGAAGACCCCCGCCCAGATCTCCTGGATGGAGGAGAAGGTCGGGCCCTACCCCTTCGAGACGTACGGCCTGCTCATGGCCGACGCCTCCACCGGCTTCGAACTGGAGACACAGACCCTCACCCTCTTCGAGCGCGGCCTGTTCACCGAGCCCGCCCACCCCGCCTGGTACCTGGAATCGATCATGGTGCACGAGCTGTCCCACCAGTGGTTCGGCGACAGCGTCAGCCCCCGCGCCTGGTCCGACCTGTGGCTCAACGAGGGCCACGCCACCTGGTACGAGGCCCTGTACGCCGAGGAGAAGGCGGACCGGCCCCTCGCCGACCGCATGAAGGCCGCCTACCGCGCCTCCGACCGCTGGCGCGCGTCCGGGGGCCCGCCCGCCGCGCCCGACAAGCCCGACCCCGGCCGCAAGATCGGCATCTTCCGCCCGAACGTCTACGACGGCGCGGCACTCGTGCTGTACGCGCTGCGCCAGGAGATCGGGGGGCCCGCCTTCGCCCGCCTGGAACGCGCCTGGGTCGGTTTGCACCGGGACTCCACCGCCACCACCTCGGACTTCGTCCGGCTCGCCTCCCATCTGGCCGGACGCGACCTGCGGGACTTCTTCCAGGACTGGCTGTACGGGGAGAGGACCCCGCCCATGCCCGGCCACCCCGACTGGAAGAGCGCCGCACCCGCCCGCTGAGCGGACGCGGGCACGCGGGGCGCGGGCGCCCGCGGCGGGAAACGCCGGACCGATAACCCGGTGCGGCGGGGGCCGTGCCGTGCGACCATCGTCAGGTCGCCGGCGCGGACGGCACCGCACCCCGCGGACGCCGCACCGGGCGACGGGAATTCCCCCGGCCACCCGTGCGTTGCACCACGTGAGACACAGGTCGGCGCACGACATCCCCACGACGTAAGGATCCAATGACCTCCTTTTCTTCCTCCCAGGACGCCAAGCGCCTCGCGCACGACAACGCCGCAGGTCTTCGGGCCGATGCCCTGATGGAAGAGGACGTCGCCTGGAGCCACGAGATCGACGGGGAGCGCGACGGCGAGCAGCTCGACCGCTCCGAGCGCGCGGCGCTGCGCCGCGTGGTGGGCCTGTCCACCGAGCTGGAGGACGTCACCGAGGTCGAGTACCGCCAGCTCCGCCTGGAGCGCGTGGTGCTCGTCGGTGTCTGGACGTCGGGAAGCGCCCGCGACGCGGAGAACTCACTCGCGGAGCTGGCCGCCCTCGCCGAGACCGCCGGAGCCCTCGTCCTCGACGGAGTGATCCAGCGGCGCGGCGAGCCCGACGCGGCGACGTACATCGGTTCCGGCAAGGCCGTCGAACTGCGCGACATCGTGATCGAGACCGGCGCCGACACCGTGATCTGCGACGGTGAGCTGAGCCCCGGCCAACTGATCCACCTCGAAGACGTCGTCAAGGTCAAGGTCATCGACCGTACGGCCCTGATCCTGGACATCTTCGCCCAGCACGCGAAGTCCCGTGAGGGCAAGGCGCAGGTCGCGCTCGCACAGATGCAGTACATGCTGCCCAGGCTGCGCGGCTGGGGCCAGTCGCTGTCCCGGCAGATGGGCGGCGGCAAGGGCGGCGGTCTCGCCACCCGCGGTCCCGGTGAGACCAAGATCGAGACGGACCGGCGCCGCATCCGCGAGAAGATGGCGAAGATGCGCCGGGAGATCGCGGAGATGAAGACCGGCCGCGACATCAAACGCCAGGAGCGCCGCCGCAACAAGGTCCCCTCGGTCGCCATCGCCGGTTACACCAACGCCGGGAAGTCCTCCCTGCTCAACCGCCTCACGGGGGCGGGCGTGCTGGTGGAGAACGCCCTGTTCGCGACCCTGGACCCGACCGTGCGCCGGGCCGAGACGCCGAGCGGACGGCTCTACACGCTCGCCGACACCGTCGGGTTCGTCCGCCACCTGCCCCACCACCTGGTCGAGGCGTTCCGCTCCACGATGGAGGAGGTCGGCGACTCCGATCTGATCCTGCACGTGGTGGACGGTTCGCACCCCGACCCGGAGGAGCAACTGGCCGCCGTGCGCGAGGTGATCACGGACGTCGGCGCCACCGGCGTGCCCGAGATCGTCGTGATCAACAAGGCGGACGCGGCCGACCCGCTGACGCTCCAGCGGCTGATGCGGATCGAGAGGCGTTCCGTCGCGGTGTCGGCCCGCACCGGCCAGGGCATCGAGGAACTCCTCGCTCTGATCGACCGCGAGCTGCCCCGCCCGTCGGTCGAGATCGAGGCCCTCGTGCCGTACACGCACGGCAAGCTGGTCGCGCGCGCCCACGACGAGGGCGAGGTGATCTCCGAGGAGCACACCCCGGAGGGCACCCTGCTCAAGGCGCGGGTGCACGAGGAACTGGCGGCGGACCTCACGCCGTACCTCCCGGCGCGACTGGCCTGACCACCCGGTACGGCCCGTACCACCCGTCACGGCGAAGGGCCCGCCCGCTGCACGCGCAGCGGGCGGGCCCCTTCGGTGTGTGCGGTCACCGACCGCCGTAGGTCTTGCTCATGCTCTGGTAGAGCGCTTCGGCGTCGCGGCCGAGCTGCGGGCCGGCGAGCCAGGTGTGGTCGGCCGGGCCGATCGACGTGTTGGAGACCAGCCTGGTCTCGCCGGCCACCACCCGGAACCAGCCGCCGCCGGAGGAGCCGCCGGTCATGGTGCAGCCGATGCGGTACATCGTGGGCAGGTCCGGACTCAGCGAGAAACGGCCGGGCCGGTCGAGGCACTTGAACATCTTCAGCCCGTTGTACGGCGGCGCGG
>DASTDN010000633.1:0-2064 GCA_035710365.1 Streptomyces sp.
CACCGACTCCGCGCCCCCGGCGGCGGGATCGGCGTCCAGCAGGACGATCCGGTCGGGGCTCTCCGCCTGCGCGGCACGGACCAGCCCCCACACCGCCGCCCCGGCCGGGTCGGTCACCATGTCGTCACCACCCGCGGACACCGCGCCCCGGGTCACCACCACCAGCCGCGACTCCTCCAACCCGGCCGCGGCCAGCCACGCCTGCACCACACCCAGCACCCGCGAGGTCAGCGCCAGTGCGGCATCCTCGCCGTCGCCACCGGCCGCGTCGAGGAGCGCCACCGCCGGTACGTCGGCGCCCGCGGCCACGTCCTCGGCCAGGTCCTCCACCTCGTCGGCGGCGGTCACGGACACCCACGACAGCGACGGCGCGACCTCCCCCTCGGAAGGCAACTCGGTCCAGTCCACGCCGAACAGCGTGTCGCGTACCGCGTCCGCCGCCGTCCCCAACTGCTCCGCGGAGACCGCGCGCAGCACCAGCGAGTCCATCGTCAGTACCAGTCCGCCGGTCTCGTCGGCGGCCTGCAGCGCCAGGGTGCCGGAACCAGTCCTGGTTCCTTCGGACACCAGCCGTACGCGCAGCGCCGAGGCACCGGCCGCGTGCAGGGTCAGCCCGTTCCACGCGAACGGCATCACCGGCTCCGCCGGTTCCTCCCCGGCCGGACCGGCCGCCGCCCCGAACGTCCCCGCTTGCAGCGCCGCGTCCAGCAGCGCGGGATGCACGCCGAACCTCCCGGCCTCCGTACGCACGTGCTCCGGCAGCGCGACCTCGGCGAACACCTCGTCCCCGCGCCGCCACACCGTCCGTACGCCCTGGAACGCCGGTCCGTACCCGTAGCCGCGCTCGACCAGACCGCCGTACAAGTCCCCCGCCTCGACCGGTTGCGCACCCGGCGGCGGCCAGGCGGTGAAGTCGAAGTTCCTGGGGACCACGGGTGTCTCGGCCGACAGGACTCCGGTCGCGTGCCGCGTCCAGCCGTCCTCGTCACCATCCGCGGCAGCGTCCTCGCGCAGCGAGTACACCTCGACCGTGCGGGAGCCGTTGCCGTCCGGACCGCCCACCGCCACCTGCACCCGTACCCCGCCCCGCTCGGGCAGGACCAACGGTGCCTCGGTGACGAACTCCTCCAGCACCCCGCACCCGGCCTCGTCACCGGCCCGCACGGCCAGCTCGACCAACGCCGTGCCCGGCACCAGCACCACACCACCGACCCGGTGATCGGCCAGCCACGGATGCGTCCGCAACGACAACCGCGACGTGAACACCAGCCCGTCCGACCGCGGCAACCGCACCACCGCACCCAGCAGCGGATGATCCACGGCCACCTGACCCAACGCGGCCGCGTCGGTCGCCGACTCGGCGGGCTGGAGCCAGTAGTGCTGGTGGTCGAAGGCATACGTCGGCAGTTCGACGCGCGCGTCCCCGGCCTGGGCGGGCAGTACGGCCCTCCAGTCCACCGTGACACCCCGCACCCACAACTCGGCCATCGAGACGAACAGCCGCCTCAGACCCCCGTCGTCACGCCGCAGCGAACCAGCGACCAGAACATCCCCGTCCTCGACGGTCTCGGTGATCTCGGCGATCGGCTGGACCAGTACCGGGTGCGCACTGACCTCGACGAACACCCTGTGCCCCTGCCCCAGCAGCTCCGCCACCGCCGGACCGAAGCCCACCCGCCCACGAAGATTGCGGTACCAGTAGTCACCGTCCAACACGCCCGTGTCCTCGACCCAGTCGCCGGTCACCGTGGAATAGAACGGCACGGCAGGGGCCTGGGCGGTGACGGGCGCGAGCGCCTCGGCGAGGGTGTCGCGGATGTCCTCCACGTGCCGGGTGTGCGACGCGTAATCCACAGCAATCCGCCGCACCCGCACCCCGTCACCGGACAGAGCCCCCAGCACTTCCTCCAGCGCCTCGGCATCACCCGTCACCACCACCGACGACGGCCCGTTGACCGCAGCGACCTCGACCCGGTCCGCCCACGGCCCCAGCCGCGCCTCCACCTCCCCGGCGCTCAGCGCGACGGACGCCATGCCACCCCGCCCGGACAACCGCGCCGCGAT
>DASTDN010000634.1:0-3976 GCA_035710365.1 Streptomyces sp.
AGGGGCCGGCCGCGGCGCCGGGTGCGGGGCGGGCCCGCGGTTCCGGGACCGCCGAGGGGTCACCGCCGCGAAAGCGTTGACTTTCCGTCGACTTCTCCATGATCCGGTCCACTCCTCGGGCGGGGGCGGGAGTCTGACCGACGGGACGGTTCCGCTCGACCTTCGAAGGCGAGCGCAGCGTCCGTGAGCGCCCGACGGTCTCCGAAGGGCCCGGCCCGTCCGCGGAGCGGCCGGCCTCTCGGAAATTCGTTCGTTTTCCCGTACAACCCTTCGCTCCCCTCGGCGGTCTCCCGTGTGCTCTCGCCCCACCGTGCTCTCTGGAGGAGCCCGTGCGCACCCGCACCCTGCTGACGTCCGCCGTCATGCTCGCCTCAGGTCTCACGCCGCTGGCGGCGACAGCGGCCCACGGCGCCACCGGCACCCCGGGCGACATCGACAAGGACGGCTACCGCGACGTCGTCGTCTCGGCACCGGACGCCACGGTCGCGGGCCGGGCCGGGGCAGGAGCCGTGATCGTCCTGTACGGCACGGCCCACGGCATCGACTCGGCCAGACGCGCCGTGGTGACGCAGAACTCCACAGGCATTCCCGGCAGCGCCGAGACGGGCGACCGCTTCGGTGCTGCCGTCGTCGTGCGGGACCTGAACGCCGACGGATACGCCGACATGGTCGTGGGCGCCCCGGGCGAGGAGGTCTACGGGGACGTGGGCGGCGGTTCGGTCACGGTCGTGTGGGGCACCGCCTCCGGCCCGACGAGGGCGAAGACGGTCGAGGACCCCTGGCCGTCCTCCCACGACGCGTACGGCAGGACGCTGGCCGTGGGCACCCACGACTCCCTCAACCCGGTGAACGGCGGAAAGCTGTCGATCGCCGTCGGCGCCAACGACGGCGAGGTGACCTTCATGCCGGCGGACCTGTCCGAGCAGTCCGGCACCAGCGGCATCGGCACCCTTTTCAACCCCGAGCACGGCATCGTCGCCCTGACTGCGGTCGACCTCCCGAACACCGACAGCGACCGGCTGATGATCCACGGCCGCGGCGTCTCGGACGACGGGTGGGGGTACGACGGGCAGGGCGACGACCCCGGCACCTGGCTCGTCACCCCCGGCGGCTTCGAGGACACCGCCCTTCCGGCCGGTACGGTCTCGGCCGTCGGCGACCTGGACGGCAACGGCTCGCCCGACCTCGTCGTGGGCAACCCGGAGGACCCCGCGCAGAGCCCCGGCACCTCTCCCGGCGGCCAGGTCACCGTCTACTACGACGCCGCGTACGGCGGTTCCCCGAGCCGCGTCCAGACCATCGACCAGGACACCGCGGGCGTGCCCGGTGCCGGTGAGGCGGGCGACCGCTTCGGCGCATCCCTCGCGATCGGCGACACCGACAAGGACGGACGGGCCGACCTGGCGATCGGCACGCCGGGGGAGAACGGCGGCACCGGAGCCGTCACGGTCGTACGAGGCACCAGCGGTCTCCTCGACACCGCCCACGCCCGTTCCTGGACGCAGAGCAGCAGTGGTGTCCCCGGCACGTCGGAGGAGGGCGACGCGTTCGGCAGCGCCGTCCGGCTCGTCGACACCGACAGGGACGGCTGCGCCGACCTGCTGATCGGCGCTCCGGGCGAGAACGGCGGGGCCGGTTCCGTGTGGTCCCTGCCCGGCTCCGCCACGTCCGTCACGGCGACCGGCTCGATCAGCTTCAGCGTCGGCGCCGCGGGCCTCGGAACGGCGGGAGCCGCCCGCCTGGGCGCCGTGGTGACCGGCCCGTGACCCCTCCCCGTCCTCCCCGCGCCGTCACGCCGCCCCTGTCCTGCCCGCAGCCCCTGCAGCCCCCGCAGCCCTTCGCTCCCGGAGCCGTCATGCCCACCGCCAGCACGCCACCCGTCCCGCGCGCGTCGTCCGCCCCGGGCACCACCGGATCCCGCCGCCTCGCCGCCGCCGTCGCGGTCGGAGCGGCCGCCGCCCTCACCGCCGTGGCCCTTCCCGCCCACCCCGCCGTGGCCGCCTCCCCGTACCGCGGCGCCAACACCGCCGCCGTCCAGGACGACTTCAACGGCGACGGCTACCGCGACCTGGCCGTGGGCGCGCCCGGCGCGTCCAACGGCCCGGTCGACGCGGCGGGCGCCGTCGTCGTGCTGTACGGCTCCGCGACCGGGGTCGCTGCCTCCCGCCGCACGGTGATCACCCAGGCGACCACCGGCATACCGGGCGCGCCCGAGGAGTGGGACGGCTTCGGCACGGCGGTCGCCTCGGCCGACCTCGACCGCGACGGCTACGCCGATCTGCTGGTCGGCACCCCCGACGAGGCGGCGGGCACCATGGCGGGGACCGGTTCGCTCACCGTGGTGTGGGGCGGATCCACTGGGCTGGGGGGCGGTGCCTCGATCCCGACGCCGACCGGCCTGGACGAGGGCTGCAACTTCGCGGCCGGCATCGCCGCGGGCGACGTCACCGGAGACGGGGCACCCGACCTCGGCGTCACCGGCCAGTGCGGCGCGACGACCTACACGGGCCCCTTCACCCGTACCGGGACTCCTGCCCGCAGGACCTTCGTGAACGCGCTCGGCGCCAACCGCGGAGTCGTCGTCGGCGACGTCGACGGTGACGGGACGGCCGAGCGGTTCTGGCTGCCCGGCCCCACCGACGGCGACGTCAGCGGCCCCGTCCACATGGAGGGCGACGACGGCTCGTACCCCGAACTCCCGCTCGCCGACGGCCTGTCCGGGCAGATCGGCGACGTCAACGGCGACGGTTACGGCGACCTGGTCACCGGGGTCCCCTACGACGCGTCCCTGACGGCCGGGGACACCCCCGCCCACCGCGGCGGGGAGATCCAGGTCCTCTACGGCAGCGCGCAGGGCATCACCACCGGCCAGCAGCCCCAGGTCATCCACCAGGACACCGCCTCGGTGCCCGGCGACGGCGAGGACGGCGACCTGTTCGGCGTCTCCCTCAGCGTCGGCGACACCGACGGCGACGGCTACGCGGACGTCCTCGTGGGCAGCCACGGGGAAGCCATCGGTTCCCTCGGGTACGCGGGCTCGGCGACGCTGCTGCGCGGGTCCGCCACCGGACTGACCGCGTCCGGGTCCAAGGCGTACTCCCAGAACACGAGCGGCGTGCCCGGCACCGCCGAGCACAGCGACATGTTCGGCGCCTCCACCCATCTCGCCGACCTGGACGGGGACGGCCGTGCGGAGGCCGTCGTCGGCGCGCCCGGCGAGAACACCGACGGCCTGGTGTGGATCGCCGAGGGCTCGGCCACCGGCCCGGTCACCGGCGGCTCGGCCGTGGTCGGCGGCACCGCGGCGGGAGTGACCCGGCGCTACGCGAAAGCCGAGTTCGGCGGGGAACTGGCGGGCGCCCGCTCCACGGTGTGAGCCAGGGGGCCGCGCTGGCGGGCGGACCGCGGCCCCGTCCCCGGTCCGCCCCGCCGACGCGGCCTTGTGTTTGACCCGCGTCACTCCCGGGGTATTCTCTCCGGCTCGATTGGCGTCGGCGCTGCACCCTGTGGCAGACTGTCCGAGTTGCTCGGTCGAGCGTTGATGCTGCGCGCCTCCCGCCGGGAGGACCGGAAGCGAGTCCCACAGTACTCGTCGTTCCTGATCAGGAGCGGACGTACGGGAATCTTCCGGGAAGCGTATGTGCGGCGCCGGCCAGGCACCCGGTGGACTTTTCGTCCCCGGTCTGCGGTTCCGGAAGGGCCGTGTGCAATCCCGCAGGGATGCCCGAACAAGGGGCATCTGTGTCAGCGAGAGTGCGACACGCCCGACCGCGTGGGTCGGAGAACGAAGCGCTGGGCCACCGGGTTCCAGAGCTGTAGAGAGACAGGACTACGAAGTAGCCATGGCGGGACAGAAGATCCGCATCCGGCTCAAGGCCTACGACCACGAGGTCATCGACAGCTCGGCGAAGAAGATCGTCGAGACGGTGACGCGTACTGGTGCGTCGGTCGCGGGCCCGGTGCCGCTGCCCACTGA
>DASTDN010000635.1:0-4958 GCA_035710365.1 Streptomyces sp.
GTCGGCCGGATGGTCTCGGGCGGGGCCGTCGGGGCCGCGTCCGGTCCGGTGCCCGGGGTCGTGGCCGGTGCCACTGCGCTCGCCGGTCCGGTTTCCGCGGGGCGGGACGGTGTGCCGTACTGCGGAGGGTGCCCGTCGGCCGCCGGGCGGGGCCGGTCCGGCTCCCGGGGGCCGGGTGCCGGGGTGGCCGAGATCGGACTGCCAGGTGTCGAAGAGGTGGAGGCGCGTCGCGCTTCCGTGCTCATCCGCCCCCCGTTTCCTCGTCCCGGAGTCCTGCCGGTTCCCGTCCCCGGGCCCTGTGCCGACGCGCGCCCGCGCTCGCTCCCCGGCCGTCCGTGTGGGTGCGGGGGGTGGCGTTCCGCGTGCGTGCGCGTCACTCTACGGCGTGTCGGCGCCCTGGAGGCAACCAGTCCGCACGCCCGGGGCATCTGCCCGGGAACGTCCCCTTACGCTGCGGTAATACCTTCTGGCAGGCTGCGGTCATGACCGCACGCCTCGCCGACCGGGCTCGGTACGACCGGGCCACCGCCCACCTCGATGCTCCCGTGGCGATCGTGGACCTGGACGCCTTCGACGCGAACGCGGCCGATCTGGTGCGCCGGGCGGGAGGCAAGCCGGTCCGGGTCGCCAGCAAGTCCGTGCGCTGCCGTGCCCTGCTCCGACGGGCCCTGGACCGGGACGGTTTCGCGGGGATCATGTCGTTCACGCTGGCGGAGTCGCTGTGGCTGGCGCGATCGGGTTTCGGCGACGTGCTGCTCGCCTACCCGTCCGCCGACCGTGCCGGTTTCGCGGAGCTGGCCGGTGATCCGGAACTGGCCGCGGCGGTGACCGTGCTGGTCGACGACCCGGCGCAGCTCGATCTGATCGACGCCTCGCGCGGCGGCGGACGCGCCGTGCTGCGGGTGTGCCTGGAGCTGGACACCTCCCTGCGGCTGTTCGGCGGCCGGCTGCGGGTCGGGGCGCTGCGCTCGCCGCTGCGGACCCCGGCGCAGCTCGCCGATCTCGCCCGCGCTGTGGACCGGCGGCCGGGTTTCAAGGTGGTGGGGGTCATGGCGTACGAGGGTCATGTCGCCGGGGTGGGGGACGCGGTGGCCGGGCGTCCGCTGCGGTCGCGGGCCGTACGGCTGATGCAGGCCGCCGCGCGCCGGGAGCTGGCCGGGCGGCGGGCGGCGGCGGTGCGGGCGGTGCGGGCGGTGGTGCCGGACCTGGAGTTCGTCAACGGCGGCGGCACGGGCAGTGTGCGGCAGACGGCCGCCGAGGACGCGGTGACGGAGGTCGCCGCCGGGTCGGGGCTGTACGTGCCGCGGCTGTTCGACCACTACACGTCGTTCACGGGCCGGCCGGCCGCGCTGTTCGCGCAGCCGGTGGTGCGGCGTCCGGGGGTGGGTGCGGTGACCGTGCTGGGCGGCGGCTATCCGGCGTCCGGGGCGGCGGGCCCGGACCGGTCGCCGGTGCCGTATCTGCCCACGGGGCTGCGGTACGCCCCTCAGGAGGGGGCGGGCGAGGTGCAGACGCCGCTGATCGGCTCCCCCGCCGACGATCTCCTCGTCGGGGACAAGGTGTGGTTCCGGCACGCCAAGGCGGGGGAGCTGTGCGAGCGGTTCGACACGCTGCATCTGGTGGAGGGGGACGTGGTGACGGCGTCGGTGCCGACGTACCGCGGTGAGGGGCGGACCTTCCTGTAGGCCGGGCCTCTCAGTCTCCGGGGCCGATGCTGCTGCCCACCCCGCCGCCCGTGGACGCGTCGCCGGCCGGGCGTATGCCCTTGGTGATGCGGTCCATGTCGGCGAGCGGCGGGCCGTCCTCGCCTGCGTCGAAGACGTACCGGACGACGACGGGCGACTCGGTGCCGACGGTGGAGGGGAACACCAGGGACTGGACGTAGCCGCCGGGGCCCTCGGCGGTTTTCACGCGCCAGCGCACGAAGTAGCCGGCGCGGCCCGCGACGGCGGCGGGGCCCGCCTTCACCTCCTGGTGGGACTCGATGCCCCCGAAGGGCTTCCCGCCGACGAGGTCCTCCTCGTACGCGTCGTCGGCGGCGTCCTCGATGTCCTCGCGGGCCAGCGCCTCGGGCGACGTCTCGTCGGTGGCGGTGACGGTGCGGGAGATGACGAGACCGTGCCGGCAGAAGCCGCCGCCGGGGCAGTCGTAGGTGCCGTCGGTGGTCATGAGGACGTCGTCCTGGGCGATGTGCTCGGGGCGGACCCAGCCGTCGAGGAGGGGCAGGGTGATGCCGTTCAGCTCGTCCGCCACGCGATGGGGGTCCTGCGGCGGCTCCGTGGCCGAGGGCGAGGGCGAGGGTGTGCCGTCGGGCGGCGGTGTGGGCGAGGAGGCCCTGGTGCTCGGCGGCGCGGACCGGGTACCGGGGTCCTCGTCCCTGCCGAGCAGGACCGCGCCGGTGACCACCGACGCGACGAGGACGGCCCCGGCGGTGGTCAGGGCGACGGTCCGGGACCGGTCGCCGCCGGGCCGTGCGGCCGGGGGCGCGGGCGCGGTGGCGCCCTCCGGCGGCCGCCGGTGGTCGGTCCAGGACGTGCCGTCCCACCAGCGTTCCAGGTGCGGGCCCGACGGGTCGCGGTACCAGCCGGGCGGAGGCGTCATGCTCATCCCGGCACTGTAGGCCGCGGCCTACAGCGGTGTGACGTACGCCCCCGAGATCCCGCCGTCGACCAGGAAGTCGCTGGCGTTCACGAACGAGGAGTCGTCGCTGGCCAGGAAGGCGACGGCGGCGGCGATCTCCTCGGCCTCGGCGAACCGGCCCAGCGGAATGTGCACGAGGCGGCGGGCGGCGCGCTCCGGGTCCTTCGCGAACAGCTCCCGCAGCAGCGGGGTGTTGACCGGGCCCGGGCACAGGGCGTTGACGCGGATGCCCTCGCGGGCGAACTGCACGCCAAGCTCCCGGGACATGGCGAGGACGCCGCCCTTGGACGCGGTGTAGGAGATCTGCGACGTGGCCGCGCCCATCCGGGCCACGAAGGACGCGGTGTTGATGATGGAGCCCCTGCCCTGGCGCCGCATGTAGGGGATGACGGCCCGGCAGCACAGGTACACGGAGGTGAGGTTGACCTCCTGGACGCGCTTCCAGGCCTCCAGGCCGGTCTCCAGGATGGAGTCGTCGTCGGGCGGGGAGATCCCGGCGTTGTTGAAGGCGACGTCGACGCTGCCGTAGGTGTCGTGGGCCGCCCTGAACAGCGCCTCGACCTGGTCGGGGTCGGTGACGTCGGTCCGGACGAAGAGGCCGCCGGTCTCCTCGGCCGCCGCCTTGCCGCGGGTCTCGTCGACGTCGGCGCAGACGACGTGCGCGCCCTCGGAGGCGAGGCGGCGCGCGGTGGCGAGGCCGATGCCGCTGCCGGCTCCGGTGACGACGGCGCTGCGGCCGACGAGGCGGCGGCAGACGACGCCGGGGGTGCCTTCGGGGGTCTGTGCGGTCACTGTGCGGGGCCCTCCGTGCTGATGAAGACGTTCTTGGTCTCGGTGAAGGCGGTCAGGGCGTCCGGGCCCAGTTCGCGGCCGATGCCGGACTGCTTGTAGCCGCCGAACGGGGTCCAGTAGCGGACGCTGGAGTGGGAGTTGACGGACAGGTTGCCCGCGCGGACGGCTCCCGAGACGCGCAGCGCGCGGCCCACGTCCCGGGTCCAGACCGAGCCGGAGAGGCCGTAGTCGGTGGCGTTGGCCAGGGCGACGGCCTCCGCCTCGTCCTCGAAGGGGATCACGACCGCGACCGGCCCGAAGACCTCCTCGACGGCCACCCGCGCGCGGGGGTCGACGCCGGTGAGGACGGTGGGCGGGAACCAGAAGCCGGGTCCCCCGGGCGCCTTGCCGCGGATGCCCTCGGCCTCCGGGTCGACGTACGAGCGGACGCGGTCCCGCTGGGCCCGGGAGATCAGCGGGCCCATGTCGGTGCTCTCGTCGGAGGGGTCACCGACGCGGACCGCCTCGATCGCGGGGGCCAGCAGCCCGAGGAACCGGTCGTACGCCGTGCGCTGGACGAGGATGCGGGTGCGGGCGCAGCAGTCCTGGCCGGAGTTGTCGAGGAAGGACATGGGGGTGGCGGCCGCGGCGGCTTCGAGGTCGGCGTCGGCGAAGACGATGTTGGGGCTCTTGCCGCCGAGTTCGAGGGTGACCCGCTTGAGGAGGCCCGCGCCCTTGGCCAGCACCTGTCTGCCCACGGCCGTGGACCCGGTGAAGACGATCTTGGCGACGCCGGGGTGTTCGACGAGGGCGTTGCCGGTGACGGGCCCGTGGCCGGGGAGGACCTGGAAGAGTCCGTCGGGCAGGCCGGCCTCCAGGGCGAGTCCGGCCAGGCGCAGCGCGGTCAGCGGGGTGGTCTCGGCGGGCTTGAGCAGGACGGCGTTGCCGGCGGCGAGCGCGGGGGCGGTGGCCCAGGCCGCGATCGGCATGGGGAAGTTCCAGGGGGCGATGACGCCGACGACGCCGAGGGGTTCGAGGATGGTGACGTCCAGGCCGCCCGCGACGGGGATCTGCCGGCCGGTGAGCCGCTCCACTCCCCCGGCCGCGTAGTCGAGCAGGTCGCGGACGTTGCCCGCCTCCCAGCGGGCGTTGCCGATGAGGTGGCCGGCCTCGCGGACCTCCAGCCGCGCCAGTTCCTCCAGGTGCTCGTCCACGGCTGTGGCGAAGCGGCGCAGCAGGCGGGCGCGGTCGCCGGGGGCCAGCGCGGCCCAGGCGGTCTGGGCCCGTGCGGCGCGTACGACGGCGGCGTCGACGTCGGCGGCGGAGGCGGCCGGGACGGTGGCGACGACCTCCTCGGTGGCCGGGTCGAGGACCGTCAGCTCAGGAAGGTGTTCGGACAAGCGGGACCTCACATGCGTTCGAAGGAGCGGCGCAGTTCCCAGTCGGTGACGGCGGCGTCGAAGGCGTCCAGCTCGACGCGCGCCATGTTGCGGTAGTGGTCGACGACCTCGTCGCCGAAGGCCGCCCTGGCCAGGGCGCTGTTCTCC
>DASTDN010000636.1:0-10085 GCA_035710365.1 Streptomyces sp.
GTGCCGTGCGGCGGACCACGCCCGCGTTCGGGGCGGCGGCCGTCAGGAATCCGGCCGTGTACGGCTCGTCCAGCAGCGCGCCGCGGTCGTCGCGGAAGACGGGCACGCCGGGCGAGTGGATCACCCGGTCCGTGTAGAACGGGTCGCGGTGGGCGCGGTGGTGCTCGTAGAACTCCCTGGCCTCCAGCAGGCAGGTGTACAGCGCGGACGCGCGGCACAGGGCCTCCTCCTGCGCCTGTGCGCCGTTGAGGTGGCCGCCGCCGGGGTTGCGGGCCGAGGCGAAGTTCAGGACGGCCGGTTCCCGACCGGTGCGGGCCAGGCGGCGGGCCGCCTCCAGGCTGCTCTCCCCGGTGACCTCGATCAGCGTGCCGCCGCGCGGAGCGTCCCGCACGGCCGTCCGGTCCCGCTGCGGCACCGGGCCGGGGCCGTACATCCGGGTGCCCGCCCGCGCGGCCCCGACCGCCGCGGCGATCGACACCTCGCGCCCTTCCCCGTCGTCACCGTCACCGCCGGGCAGGCGGTAGCGGCCCGCCGCGACGATCTCCTCGGTCCGGCGTGCGATGCCGCGCAGTCGCGCGCTCACGGCGCCACCCCCGTGGACGCCGTGAACGCGCCGCGCGCGCCCTCCCCCGTCGTGTTCATGACCGAATCCTGGGCGACGGGCGCGACGCGGTGCAACGGGGTTTCGCCGGGCCGAGCCGCGCCGGAAGCCCCCTCAGACGGCCGGAGCACACGGGCCGCCCTCCGGAGCGAACCGCGTCACCCGTCGCGCGGGGCGCGGGAGCGTCCCGGCCGGGCGGGTGACGTCCGGACGGCCGGTGAGCCGGGTCGATGGCATGGTGGTGTATCGGGAGGAGGCAGACATGTCGGACTCACTCGTCACCGAAGAGGGGGCGGACGCCCTCGTCCGGGGCATCTGCTTCAAGACCGGACCGCCCCGCCGGCTCGGTGTGGAGGTCGAATGGCTCGTCCACGCGCTGCCCGGCCACGAACCGGCGGGGCACGGACCGGCGGGAGCGGGGCCGGTGGGCAACGGACCGGCCGCACACGACCCGCGCCGGCCCGTGCCACCCTCGCCGGCCCGGCTCGGCGCGGCCTACGCCGCACTCCGCACCGTCCCCCTGCGCTCCTCCCTCACCGTGGAGCCCGGCGGTCAACTGGAACTCAGCTCGCCGCCCACCGCCTCCCTGATGGAGTGCGTCGGCACCGTCTCCGCCGACCTCGACGCCGTCCGCGCCGTCCTGCGCCGGGACGGGCTCGGTCTCCTCGGCATCGGTCACGCCCCCTGTCACCGGCCCCCCAGATTCCTGCACGAGGCGCGCTACGACGCGATGGAGGCATGCCTGGACCGCACCGGCCCGGCCGGGCGCGCCATGATGTGCGCCTCCGCCTCGGTGCAGGTGTGCCTGGACGCCGGGTACGAGGAGCCGGGCCCCCTCGGTCACGTGCGGCGCTGGTGGCTCGCCCACCAGCTCGGCGCGGTGCTGCTGGCCGCGTTCGCCAACTCACCTCTGGCGGCCGGGCGCCCCACCGGCTGGCTGTCCACCCGGCAGTTGCGCTGGACGCAGATCGGTCCCGGCCGGGCCGGCGGCCCCCGCCTCGACGCGGACCCGCGGGCCGCCTGGGCGCGGCACGCCCTGGACGCGCCCGTGATGTGCGTACGGCGCGACGGCGGCCCCTGGCACGTCCCCGCCGACGGGCTCACCTTCCGCACCTGGACCCGGACCCGCGTCCCGCGGCCGCCGACCCGGGAGGACCTCCGCTACCACCTGACGACCCTGTTCCCGCCGGTCAGGCCGCGCGGCCACCTGGAGCTGCGCATGATCGACGCGCAGCCGGGCGAGGACGGCTGGATCGTGCCGCTCGCCGTGACGGCGGCGCTGTTCGACGACCCGGAGGCCGCCGAGACCGCGTACCGGGCGGTGAAGCCGCTGGCCGAACGCGCGCCGGGGCTGCCCGCGCCCCACAACCCGCTGTGGCTCGCGGCGGCCCGGTACGGACTGGCCGACAGGGAGCTGCGCGAGGTCGCCGTGACCTGTTTCGGGGCGGCCCTCGACGCGCTGCCCCGGCTCGGCGCGACCGGGGAGGTCACCGGCGCGGTCGCCGCCTACCTGGACCGGTGGGTCGCCCGGGGCCGCTGCCCCGCCGACGACCTCCTCGACCGGCTGCACGCACCCGCCCCCGCCCCCGCCCCCGGGCCCGGTTCCCGCCGGGACGGGGGGACCACGCACCGGAAGGACTCCGGCCGATGAACGGGTCCACTCCCCGCGCGGCGCCCGCCGCCTCCCCCGGTGCCGTCGGCACCGAGGCCCTCCGCAAGCGTGCCCTCGCCGCCCTCCTCGCCGCCCGCGACCGCACCACCCTGCTGACGAGCTGCGTCGGGGACCCGGACCTGACCGCGCAGCACTCGCCGCTGATGTCGCCGCTGGTGTGGGACCTCGCCCACATCGGCAACCAGGAGGAGCAGTGGCTGCTGCGTGCCGTCGCGGGCCGGGACGCGATCCGGCCCGGGATCGACGGCCTGTACGACGCCTTCGAGCACCCGCGCGCCGCGCGCGGCGCGCTGCCGCTGCTGCCGCCCGCCGAGGCCCGTGCGTACGCCTCGGACGTGCGCGCCCGGGTCCTCGACGTGCTGGAGAGCACCGCGTTCCACGGGACACGGCTCACCGAGGCCGGTTTCGCCTTCGGGATGATCGCGCAGCACGAGCAGCAGCACGACGAGACCATGCTGGTCACCCACCAGTTGCGGCGCGGCCCCCGGGCGCTGACCGCCCCGGACCCCGGTCCGGCGCCGCCGTTCACGGGCCCGGCGGAGGTCCTGGTGCCCGGCGGCCCGTTCACGATGGGCACCTCGGCCGAGCCGTGGGCGCTGGACAACGAACGCCCCGCGCACCGCCGCGAGGTGCCGCCCTTCTGGATCGACACCACGCCGGTGACGAACGCCGCGTACCGGGAGTTCGTCGAGGACGGCGGCTACCACGACCCGCGCTGGTGGGCTGCCGACGGCTGGGCCCACGTGCGCGGGCGCTCCCTCACCGCGCCGCTGTTCTGGCGGCGGGACGGCGGGCTGTGGCTCCGGAGCCGCTTCGGCGTCACCGAGGCCGTACCGCCCGACGAGCCGGTGCTGCACGTGTGCTGGTACGAGGCCGACGCGTACGCCCGCTGGGCCGGGCGCAGGCTGCCCACCGAGGCCGAGTGGGAGAAGACCGCCCGGCACGATCCCGTCGCGGGCCGCTCGGCGCGCCACCCGTGGGGCGACGACGATCCCCTGCCGCGTCACGCGAACCTCGGTCAGCGGCATCTGCGCCCGGCTCCCGCCGGGAGTTACCCGGCGGGGGCGTCGCCGCTCGGCGTGCGCCAGTTGCTCGGCGACGTGTGGGAGTGGACGGCGAGCGACTTCCTGCCCTACCCCGGGTTCCGGGCGTTCCCGTACCGGGAGTACTCGGAGGTGTTCTTCGGCCGGGGGTACAAGGTGCTGCGGGGCGGTTCGTTCGCGGCGGACGCGGTGGCCTGCCGGGGCACGTTCCGCAACTGGGACCTTCCGGTACGGCGGCAGATCTTCGCCGGTTTCCGCACCGCCCGCGACGCGCACCCGGGGCAACCGGGCCGCGCGGAGCGCACCTGATGTGCCGCCACCTGGCCTATCTGGGCCCCCCGCTGCCGCTCGGCCGGATCCTCGTGGAGCCGCCGCACGCGCTGTACCGGCAGTCCTGGGCGCCGCGCCGGCAGCGGTGCGGGACGGTCAACGCGGACGGTTTCGGCGTCGGCTGGTACGCGGAGGGCGACCCGGTGCCCGCCCGCTACCGGCGTGCCGGGCCGATCTGGGCGGATCGTTCCTTCGCCGACCTGGCGCGGGTCGTCCGCAGTGGCGCGCTGCTCGCGGCGGTGCGGGACGCGACGCTGTCGGGGGCCGACGCGGAGGCCGCCGCCGCGCCCTTCGCGGACGGCCCCTGGCTGTTCAGCCACAACGGCGCGGTGGGAGGCTGGCCGGGCTCCCTCGCGCCGCTCGTGCCGGCGCTGCCCCCTGCCGACGTGCTGTCGCTGGAGGCCCGCAACGACTCCGCGTTCGTGTGGGCGCTGGTGCTGGCCCGGCTGCGGCGCGGCGAGCCCCCGGGGCGGGCGCTGGCCGGCGTGGTCCGGGAGGTCGCCGCCGCGTCCGCCGCGTCCTCGGCGTGTCGGCTGAACCTGCTGCTGACCGACGGCGCCACGATCGCCGCGACCGCCTGGGGCGACACCCTGTGGTACCGCTTCGGCACCGGCACCGGCACGGTCGTGGCCTCCGAGCCGCACGACGACGATCCGCGGTGGACGGAGGTCCCCGACCGCACCCTGCTGCTGGCGCACCGCGCCGGGGTGCGGCTCGGCCCGCTCCAGGAGCCCGGCAGCGCCCCCTCTCCCGCCCGTGACGCCGGCCGGCCGGGTGGATTCCCCTCGCCGAAGGAGCCCTGCACGTGAGCCCGTTCCGCCTCACCCGCACCCTGCCCGAGGACGCCGCGGGCGCCGCGCTGCGCGCCGACGTCCTGGCGGGCCTGACCGCCACGCCCAGGACGCTGCCGCCGAAGTGGTTCTACGACGCGCGCGGCAGCGAGCTGTTCGAGCGGATCACCCGGCTGCCCGAGTACTACCCCACCCGGGCCGAGCGCGAGATCCTCCGCGACCGCTCGGCGGAGATCGCCGCGGCGACCGGCGCCCGCACCCTCGTCGAGCTGGGCTCCGGGTCGTCGGAGAAGACGCGGCATCTGCTGGACGCGCTCGACGGGCCGCTCACGTACGTTCCCGTCGACGTCAGCGGCAGCGCGCTCACCCTGGCCGGGCGGGCCCTCGCCGCCGAGCGGCCCGGGCTGGAGGTCCACGCGCTGATCGCCGACTTCACGGCCGCGCTGGCCCTGCCCGCGACACCCGGCCCCCGGCTGGTGGCGTTCCTGGGCGGCACGATCGGCAACCTGCTGCCCGGTGAGCGCGCCGCGTTCCTGTCCTCGGTGCGGGCGCTGCTGTCGCCCGGCGACGCGCTGCTGCTCGGCACGGACCTGGTGAAGGACGAAGAGGTGCTGGTCAGGGCGTACGACGACGCCGCGGGCGTGACGGCGGCGTTCAACAAGAACGTGCTGGCCGTGATCAACCGCGAGCTGGGCGCCGACTTCCGCCCGGACGCCTTCGACCATGTCGCGCTGTGGGACCCGGGGCGGGAGTGGATCGAGATGCGGCTCAGGTCGCGTACGGCGCAGACCGTGAAGGTGCCCGCGCTGGACCTCGCGGTCGGTTTCGCGGCGGGCGAGGACCTGCGCACCGAGGTGTCGGCGAAGTTCCGGCGCGAGTCGGTGCGCGCCGGACTCGACGCCGCGGGCCTGGACCTGGCCCGCTGGTGGACGGACCCGGCGGGCCGCTTCGCGCTGTCGCTGAGCGGGCCGCGCGGGGAGTGAGACGGCGGCGGGCGGGGGCGGCCCCTTCGGGTCCCCCCCCTTGCCCCGGCCCCTGCCCCCGGCCGGTCCCGGGGCGTCACCCCGCGAGACGTACGACGCCTCGCGCTCCCCCGCGGCGTGGGGCACCGTGGAGTGACGCGCGACACACGCCGCACACCGCATGCCGCGCCGCCGCGGCCTCGCGAGAGGAGCACCCGCATGTCCGACCACACGTACCGGGTCACGGAGATCGTCGGCACCTCGCCCCACGGCGTCGACCAGGCCATCGGCAACGGCATCTCCCGCGCCGCGCAGACACTGCGCCACCTCGACTGGTTCGAGGTGACCCAGGTCAGGGGCCAGATCGAGAACGGCGCCGTCGCCCACTGGCAGGTGGGCCTCAAGGTCGGCTTCCGGCTGGAGGAGGCGGAGGGGGCGTAGGAAGGACCGGCCGGCGCTCCCCCCGGCCTCAGGTCCGGCCCTCGTCCTCCTGGGCCGCCTTCAGCTCGCCGGACGGGGTGGCCCAGCGGGCCCGTACGACGGGGAGGCCCGCCTTCGCGGCGTCCGCGCAGACCAGCTCGTCGTCGTCCACGAGGACTCGGATCTCGCGGGTGCGGGCCAAGCGGCGCAGGGTCTCCAGTTTGGTGCGCCGGGCGGGCCGGCGGTCGTCGTCGCGCCGCATGTGGACCCGGCCCTCGGGCAGGCCCTGGGCGGCGAGCCAGTCGAGCGTGTCGCGGCGGCAGCGTTCGGGCCGCCCGGTCAGGTAGACGATCTCGCACTCCTCGGCGCTCTCCCGCGCCATCGCCACGCCCCGCGGCAGCGGCGGGTCGTGGGGCGCCGCCGCGAAGAAGGCGTCCCAGTCGCGGGGCCTGCGCTCCAGGAACCGCTGCCGGTGCGCGGTGTCGGCGAGGGTGTTGTCGAGGTCGAAGACGGCGACGGGGCGCTTGCTGCTGTCGGTCACGCCGCCAGCGTAGGCCGCCCGCCCGGAGGGGACGGGAATGCGGGGCGGCGTGCGGTGTTGACGCAGGGGTGAGTTCCCCGATCCCGACGACCCGGTTCTCCGTCCTCGACCGCTCCCGCATCCGCGAGGGCCACACCGCCGCCGAGGCGCTGCGCGACACGGTCGCGCTGGCGCGGGAGGCGGAGCGGCTCGGCTACCACCGTTTCTGGGTGGCGGAGCACCACGGCGTGCCCGGGGTGGCGGGCTCCGCGCCGACCGTGCTGGCCGCCGCGGTCGCCGCCGCGACGGACACGATCCGGGTCGGCACGGGCGGGGTGATGCTGCCCAACCACCGCCCCCTGGTGGTGGCGGAGCAGTTCGGGGTGCTGGAATCGCTGTTCCCCGGGCGCGTGGACATGGGGCTCGGCCGGTCGGTGGGCTTCACCGACGGGGTGCGCAGGGCGCTCGGGCGGGACAAGGGCGACGCGGACGACTTCGAGGCGCAGGTGGCGGAACTGCTCGGCTGGTTCCGCGGCACGTCCCCGACGGGGGTCCGGGCGCGGCCCGCCGAGGGGCTGACCGTGCCGCCGTTCGTGCTGGCCATGGGCGAGGGCGCCGCCGTCGCGGCCCGTGCCGGCCTGCCGCTGGTGATCGGCGACCTCCGCGACCGGGAGCGGGTGCGGCGCGGCGTCGACCGGTACCGCGCGGCCTTCCGGCCCTCCCCGTGGGCTGCGGAACCGTACGTCGTGGTCTCCGGCACGGTCGCGGTCGCGGGCACGCCCGAGGAGGCGCGGCGGCTGCTGCTCCCCGAGGCCTGGTCGATGGCGTACTCGCGCACGCACGGCACGTTCCCGCCGCTGCCGCCCGCCGGGCGGGTCGAGACGCTGACGATGACGGCCAGGGAACGCGACCTGTACGAGGCGGGGCTCGCCGGGCACATCGCGGGCACCGGGGAACAGGTGGCGCGTGAACTGGAGAGGGTGCTGAGCGAGACGGGCGCGCAGGAGGTCCTGGTCACGACCAGCACCCACGACCGGGAGGCTCTGCTGGACTCCTACCGGCGGCTCGCCGCCCTCGTGCGTCCGGCCGCACGCCTCTGAACAGCGCCCCCGTGCCCGCTCGCGCGTCCGGCGGTGCGGCGGGAACGGCGCGCCGGGCGCCGCACGCGCGGGCGCCGAACCGGTCGGCCACGTTCGCCCCTGCCGTGCCCGCGCCTCGGCCGCCCGGCAGTCCCACCCGGCCTAACGCCCGGCCGCGGCCTTGCGGACCGCGCGCAGCCACTCCCGGTTCATGCTCGTGATGGACGTCAGCGGGATGCCCTTCGGGCAGGCGGTGGCGCACTCACCGGCGAGGGTGCAGCCGCCGAAGCCCTCGTCGTCCATCCGGGCCACCATGTCCAGCACCCGGGTCTCCCGCTCGGGCGCGCCCTGCGGCAGCACTCCCAGGTGATTGACCTTCGCGGAGGTGAACAGCATCGCCGCGCCGTTGGGGCAGGCCGCGACGCAGGCGCCGCAGCCGATGCACTCGGCGTGCTCGAAGGCGACGTCGGCGTCCGGCTTGGGCACGGGCGTGGCGTGGGCCTCGGGTGCGGCGCCGGTCGGGGCGGTGATGTAGCCGCCTGCCTGGATGACCCGGTCGAGGGCCGACCGGTCCACGACCAGGTCCTTCACGACCGGGAAGGCGGCGGCCCGCCACGGCTCGACGTCGATGGTGTCGCCGTCCCGGAAGGACCGCATGTGCAACTGGCAGGTGGTGGTGCGTTCCGGGCCGTGCGCGTCGCCGTTGATGACGAGCGAGCAGGCCCCGCAGATCCCCTCGCGGCAGTCGTGGTCGAAGGCGACGGGGTCCTCGCCCTTGAGGAGGAGTTCCTCGTTGAGGGTGTCGAGCATCTCCAGGAAGGACATGTCCGGCAGGACACCGTCCACCTCGTACGTGGTCATGGCGCCGTCGGCGCGGGCGTTCTTTTGCCGCCAGACGCGCAGGGTGAGTTTCATGCGTAGCTCCGCCGGGTGGGGTGGACGTACTCGAAGGCCAGGTCTTCGCGGTGCAGGACGGGAGGCGCGCCGGTGCCGGTGAACTCCCAGGCGGCCGCGTACGCGAAGTGCTCGTCGTCGCGGGCGGCCTCGCCGTCGGGGGTCTGGGACTCCTCGCGGAAGTGGCCGCCGCAGGACTCGGTGCGGTGCAGCGCGTCCAGGCACATCAGTTCGGCGAGTTCGAGGTAGTCGGTGACCCGGTTGGCCTTCTCCAGGGACTGGTTGAACTCCTGGCCGGTGCCGGGGACCTTGATCCGCCGCCAGAACTCCTCGCGCAGGCGCGGGATGCGTTCCAGGGCCTCGCGCAGCCCGGCCTCGCTGCGGGCCATGCCGCAGTGCTCCCACATCAGGTCGCCGAGTTCGCGGTGGAAGGAGTCGGGGGTGCGGTCGCCGCCGACGGCGAGCAGCCGGTTCAGCCGGTCCTCGGTGCCGGCGAGCGCCTCCCGGGCGGCCGGGTGCCCGCCGTCCACCGGGCCGCCGGACGCGTGGCGGGCGAGGTAGTCGTTGAGGGTGGCGGGGAGGACGAAGTAGCCGTCGGCGAGGCCCTGCATGAGGGCGGACGCGCCGAGCCGGTTGGCGCCGTGGTCGGAGAAGTTCGCCTCGCCGATCGCGAACAGGCCCGGCACCGTGGTGCCGAGGTCGTAGTCGACCCACAGGCCGCCCATCGTGTAGTGCACGGCGGGGTAGATCCGCATGGGCACGTGGTACGGGTCCTCGTCGGTGATCCGCCGGTACATGTCGAAGAGGTTGCCGTACCGGGCCTCGACCGCCTCGCGGCCCATGCGGGCGAGGGCGTCCGCGAAGTCGAGGTAGACGCCCTGGCCGCCGGGGCCCACTCCCCGGCCCTCGTCGCAGACGTTCTTCGCGGCGCGGGAGGCGATGTCGCGGGGGACGAGGTTGCCGAACGCGGGGTACATGCGCTCCAGGTAGTAGTCGCGTTCGGCCTCGGGGACGGCGTGCGGGGGCCGGGTGTCGCCCTTGGCCCTCGGCACCCAGATCCGGCCGTCGTTGCGCAGCGACTCGCTCATCAGCGTCAGTTTCGCCTGGTGGTCGCCGCTGCGCGGGATGCACGTGGGGTGGATCTGGGTGAAGCACGGGTTGGCGAACAGCGCGCCGCGCCGGTGGGCCCGCCAGATCGCGGTCGCGTTGGAGTTCATGGCGTTCGTGGACAGGTGGAAGACGTTGCCGTAGCCGCCGGTGGCGAGGACGACGGCGTCCGCGTAGTACGCCGAGATCCGTCCGGTGACGAGGTCCCGGGCGACGATGCCGCGCGCCCGGCCGTCGGCGACGATCAGGTCGAGCATCTCGGTACGCGGGTGCATCTCGACGTTCCCGGCGGCGACCTGCCTGCTCAGGGCCTGGTAGGCGCCCAGCAGGAGCTGCTGGCCGGTCTGGCCGCGGGCGTAGAAGGTGCGGGAGACCTGGACGCCGCCGAAGGAGCGGGTGTCGAGCAGGCCGCCGTACTCGCGGGCGAAGGGCACGCCCTGTGCCACGCACTGGTCGATGATCTCGACGGAGATCTGCGCGAGGCGGTGCACGTTGGACTCGCGGGCACGGAAGTCGCCGCCCTTGACGGTGTCGTGGAAGAGGCGGTGCACGGAGTCGCCGTCGCCCCGGTAGTTCTTGGCGGCGTTGATGCCGCCCTGGGCGGCGATGCTGTGGGCACGGCGCGGCGAGTCCTGGATGCAGAAGGCCTTGACGTTGTAGCCGAGC
>DASTDN010000637.1:0-8046 GCA_035710365.1 Streptomyces sp.
TGGGCGGCTGAGCGGGCGGTCCCGCGGGGCGTGGGCCGGTCCCGGGGCCGGGAGGGCGGTGCGGTGACCGGGAGGGTGGGAGGGCGGCGCGGGAGATGTCCGCCCGCGCGCCGCACCGCCCCGGTCCGCCGCCGTACGGACATCTCCCGCGGGCGCCGCACGCAGCCCGCCCGCGCTTGTACGGTCGTCGGACGGTGCGCCGCCCCCTGCCGCGCGAGGGCCGGTGCCCACGCGCCCGGCGGGGCGGCCTCGACGGTCACGCACCGGATGCGAGGCGCCGGTCCGCCCAAGCGCGGGGCCCTCGCGGCCTCGGCCACGGTGAGGCGGGCGGGTGGTCATGGTCCGCCCGCGCGCGGGCCGTCTCCGCTGCTGTACCGGGTTCAGAGGGCCGGGGGGCGCCGGTCCGCACACGTGCGCGCGGCCGTCGCCGGGTGGCAGGGCTGGAGAGGGCGGCCCTGACAGGTCCGCCCACGTGCGCGGGGCCGTCGCCTACCGGGCCCTCTCGCGCGCGTGCAGGGCCGTCGCGACGACGGTACGGGTCTGGTGCTCGACCTGGTGCGCCAGCGGCACCCAGCGGGCGTGGAATCGCACCGCGAAGGCGTCGCTCCACTGCGCGACGAGCCGTTCGAGACGCGGCGCCGCGCGGTCGTCGCTCTCCCGCAGGACGCGCAGCAGCATGGCGGCGGCGCGCAGCGGCACCCGCCGCGCGAACGCGTCGACGCTGCCGACGTACGCGCGCGTGCCGTCGACGGGCGGGGTGTCGGCCAGGTCGGCCGCGAGCCCCGGCACCAGATCGAGACTCCACCGCACGGCCCGCAGCAGCGGACCGTCCGCCTCTTCCGCCCCGCCGGCCCCGCAGGCCGCTGGGGAACGGGCGGCTCCCACGGCCCCGGCGGGAGTCCCGGCGAGGCGGGGCAACGTTTCTTCGAACACGTTTCGCACTTCCTGTGCGTCGTTCCGGAGCCGGTGCGCGATCCGCCGGATCTCGTCGGCCGGTGCCGGATGCGGCGCCGGGTCGTCCACGAGGTCGCTCGCCCACATCGGCACCTCGACGACCGCGGTGAGGCCGCCGTACCGGTGGGCGTGGAACCAGGTGCTGTGCCGGACGTCGTCCGAGAGGCTCGGGTAGGCCCGGCCCGCCTCGGCCGAGGGCAGCACCCGTACGCCGGGCCCGGCGGTGGGCCAGCCCGCGGCGTCGGCGGCGCCCGTCTCCACGGGGATGTGCAGCTCGGCGGCGGACTTCGCGAACGGTTCGGCCAGTCCGGGCACGTCCCGCGTGAGCTGCACCCAGCTACCGCCCAGCTCGGTGCCGTGCAGGGACACCTGGAGGTAGGGGCGCAGTTCGTCGATGACGCCGGTCAGGGCGCGGGTCTCGGGCGGCAGCCGGTCGGGCGGCAGGACGGACGGGGCCCATTCGGGCTGCTCGGACGCGGCGGGCCGGAAGAACCCCAGGTGGTAGTCGAACAGGCTGCGCGGCGCCGGCGTCACATGGAGGCTCGCCCCGTCGGGGTCCGCGCACAGCAGGAAGTGCCAGGACGTGTCGTCCCGCAGGGCCCGCTCCTCCAGGACGCGTTCGGCGAGCGCGAGCAGGGTGGGGCCGCCCGTGGGTTCGTTCGGGTGGGCGCCCGCCACGACGAGCACGGCCCGCCGCGCCCGGCCCACCGACAGCAGGTGCAGCGCCCTGCCCTGCCGGGACTCTCCCACCTGCCGCAGGGTGCACTGGGCCGGCCACCGGGCGGTCAGTGCCCGTGCGGCGGCGACCAGTTCGGCCACTGTGGGATAGCGCAGCTCCGGCAGGACACCCATCCCCGTTACCTCCGCCCCGGCCTCGCCCCTCGCAGTACCCCACGCCTGCCGGAGCATGTCAAGGACATGCAGCGGTGTCCCGGCCGTGTCCGGACATCGCCGCTGGTGGGACGCGTACGGCCGCGCGGGGGCGGGAACAGGTCGCCCGGTCTCGCCGTCCGCCGGTGCGCACCTCCCGGGCGGTTCACGCCCCGCCGCCCCCGCCGGCGCCGTCCTCCGGCCGCTCCAGCAGGGCCACCGGGAGGCGGGCGAAGAGTTCCGCCACGCGCGCGTGGCCCTTGAAAGCGCGGGAGCCGTCCAGGACGTCCGTCCACCGGCCCGGCGGCAGGGCGAGTTCCGTGTCCCGCCAGCCGCCCGCCCGCCCGAGCCGCAGCGACAGACGGGTCACGGCGGTGACGGCGCGGCCGGAGCGGACGAAGGCCACACAGTGGTCGGCCGCCGGGCCGCCGGCCGTCAGCGGCTCGTACGCCGCGGCGGCGCCGAACGCCCCGAGGTGCCGGGCCCGCAGCCGCAGCGCCGCGCGCGTGAGGCGGGTCTTGTCGTCCTCGGCGGCGGGCGGGAGGTCCACCGGGCGCCGGTTGTCGGGGTCGACCAGGGCCAGGTACTCGGCCTCGGTGCCCTGGTAGAGGTCGGGGACGCCCGGCATCGTCAGGTGGACCAGGGCCGCGCCGAGCACGTTGGCCCGGACGTGGGGCCCCAGCTCGCGGCGGAACGCCCGTACGCGCCCGCCCGGCGCCCCGCACGGCCCCGCCGCCACGAACCGCGCCACCGCCTCCTCGTACGAGGGCTCCCGTTCCGTCCAGGTGGTGTGCAGGCCGGCCTCGCGCGCGTGCTTCAGCAGCGCCTCCCGTACCCGCCGCCGGCCGGGGTCCGCCGGGCCCATTGCGAACACCGTCTGCCAGGCCGCCCACGCGAGCTGCGCGTCGGGCATGGCGCCGTCCACCGCGCGGGTCACCTCGGTCAGCAGCCCGGCCCAGCGTTCCGGGCACTCGGTCAGCACGGCGAGCGCGGCCCGTACGTCGGCGCTGCGTTTCGTGTCGTGCGTGGAGAGGACCGTCCCGGACACCGGCCGGTCGCGCTGCACGCGCGCGCAGTACGCGTGGAACTCGTCGGGCCGGAGCGCCGGGCGGCCCGGGTCGCCGCCCACCTCGGTCGCCGCCGGCAACGGCACGTACCGGTAGAACGCCCTGTCCTCCACGGCCTTGGCGCGCAGCGCCGACGCGGTCTGGGCGAACCGCGTCCGGAACTCCGCCTGCTCCGGCGCGTCGCCGTACCGTGCGAGCAGCAGGTCCCGCACGACGTCGACCGCGCCCGCCTCCTCGGGCACACGGAAGGCGCGGCGGGCCTCGGCGGCGGTCTCCTCGGTGACGAGCAGGGCGGCGTCCTCGGGCGTGTAGGGCCGGTACACCTCCAGGCGGACCAGCAGCTCCCGCAGTGCGAGGCGCAGCGCCCAGGGCGCCCGGTCGCGCGGCGCGGTTCCGGGCGCGGCGGCGCAGGCCCGGCTCGCCGCCCGGGTCAGCCGGTCGAGTTCGGCGGACAGCTCGTGCCCGATCACCTCGTACGCGGCCCTGCGCGCCGTCGCCCCCCAGTGGCCGCCCAGATCCCGCTGCGGGGCCGTGAAGCGCCGGTAGTGGCTCAGGAGCTCCCGGCACCCCGCCGGGTCCGTGAACAGGCCGTCCACGCGGTGCAGGGCGTCGTATCCGGTGGTGCCCGCGACCGGCCAGGACGCCGGGAGGCGCTCGTGGCGGGCGAGGATCTTCTCCACGACCGTCCAGCGCCCGCCGGCCGCCGTGTGCAGCCGCCGCAGGTACGCGCTGGGGTCGGCCAGCCCGTCCGGGTGGTCGACGCGCAGGCCGTCCACCACGCCCTCCCGCAGCAGCCGCAGGACGGTCGCGTGGGTGGCCCCGAAGACCTCCGGGTCCTCCACCCGCACTCCGATCAGTTCGGAGACGCTGAAGAAGCGCCGGTAGTTCAGCTCGGTGCGGGCCAGCCGCCACCAGACCGGGCGGTACCACTGCGCGTCCAGCAGCCGCGGCAGCGGCAGCGAGGCGGTGCCCTCGCGCAGCGGGAGGACGTGGTCGCGGTGGCGCAGCACGCCGCCGTCGACCGTGAGCCGGCCGGTCTCCTCGCCGAGCGGCCCGCCGAGCACCGGCAGCAGGAGCCGCCCGCCGCCCGCCTCCCAGTCGATGTCGAACCAGCGCGCGTACGGCGAGGCCGGACCCTCCCGCAGGACCTCCCACAGGGCGCGGTTGTGGCGCGGAGCCATCGCCATGTGGTTGGGCACGATGTCCAGCACCAGCCCCAGACCGTGCTCCCGGGCGGTGCGGGCCAGCGCCCGCAGCCCGCCCTCGCCGCCCAGCTCCGCGCGCACGCGCGCGTGGTCGGTCACGTCGTAGCCGTGCGGGGAGCCCGGCACGGCCTCCAGCACGGGCGACAGGTGCAGGTGCGACACGCCGAGCGAGGCCAGGTACGGCACGGCCGCCGCCGCGGCCCCGAACGGGAAGCCGGGACCGAGCTGGAGCCGGTAGGTGGCGGTGGGCACCACGGGGGCGCGGTCGGGTCGCTCGGGCATCATGGGGACGTACGTACCCGCTCTGCCGTATTTTGTGACATCTCGTACGTACGGTCGCGGGGCCGGGGGGCCCGAACCGCCCGGACGGCCGAGCGGGGGCGACGCGCGGGACACGCGGGCGAGGGCGTCACCCGCTACTCCCGTCCGAGGGGTCTCAGGCGGGCGACGCGCGCACGCGGGCGGGGAGGCCGGGGAAGCGCCCGTGGGCCGGTCGGGCCGGCCGGCGGAGCACCGTCGGGCTGCGATCCGGCGGGGTCAGGTGCGCCCCCGCCGCCTCGACGCGCCCGGCGGCGCCGGACACGTCCCGCCGGTCGGCCAGCGGGCCGGGGCGAGCCCCCCCCAGCCGCCCCGTGATCCGGGTGGACGCCGGCTTCCACCAAGTCGCCCGCGCCGGGGACCGGCAGCCCGTGCCGGTCCAGCGGCAGGGGCTCCACCCGCGCCCCGTGCGACGTCACCGCCACGGATCCGCTCACGCCCCGCGACCTCGCGGACCCGAACGGCCGTACGGGCGGCCACGGTTGGGCAACCGGCCTGCGCATCGGGCTGCACCGCGCACCGCTACCGGAGTACCCTTCCTTGATCGTTGGGACGGGGACGGCTCGGGGGAGCGGAAGGCGGTGCGAGGGTGGGCTCGGGAGGGCTGGAGCTGCCCCCTGGTGACGAGGGTCACGAGGGGAACTCCACAGATGTCCCGCCCGGTGCCGCCGTGTCCCTGGCGCGGCCGATGGGCACCGGGGCGATCGGTCCGGAGCTGGACTGGGACGCCGACTCCTGGCGCGAGGTCAGAACCCGCGCCCAGCGCGCCGGCCGCGCCTACATCTGGCTGAACCTCGTCGAACAGCGGCTGCGTGCCGTCGTGGCCGCCGTGCTGCGCCCCATCTACGAACCCGTCCACGGCGTCGACTGGGTGGTCGCCGCGGCCGGGCCCGCCGGGCAGGAGTGGGTGCAGCGCGCTGTCGCCGTCCGCGAGGTCAGCCGCCGCAAGGGCTACCTGCTCGACCCGGCCGACGACAACGTCCTCAGCTTCCTCACCCTGCCGCAGCTGCGCGAACTGATGGTGCAGCACTGGCCGTGCTTCGAGCCGTACATCGACGACCGCCGGGACGTCGAGCTCGCCCTCGACGAGCTGGAGGTCACGAGGAACGTCGTCTCCCGCAACCGCGCCCTGTCCGAGGCGGTCCTGAACCAGGCCGAGCGGGCCTCGGCGCGGCTGCTGGAGATCCTCGGCGCCGGGGGAGACGTGCCGTCCGCCCGCCGGCTGCCCGTCGACGCGGTCGAGGACCTCGTGGGCGACCGGTACGCCGACGTGGTGGCCGTGCACTCGGACCGGGTGCGGCTGCTGCGCCACTTCCCTGCCGAGGACATCTTCGGCGGCGCACGACGCGTCGACGCCATCGGCATCGGCCTGAACCTGATCGTGCAGAACTTCTCCGGCCGGCGCATGGTGCGGCTGGCCGAGTCCGGCTGCCGGGTGCGGCTGCTGTTCCTCAACCCGGCCTCCAGCGCGGTGAAACGGCGGGAGCGGGAGCTCGGCATCAAGCGGGGCGAACTGAGCCGGGCCGTGGAGATGAACATCCTGCACATGCGCCGGGTGCGGGCCCGGCTGCGGGACCCGGGCGCCTTCGAGATCCAGGTCTTCGACGAGACGCCCCGCTTCACCGCCTACCTCGTGGACGGCGACGGCGCCGACGGCATCGCCGTCGTGCAGAACTACCTCCGCCGCACCCGGGGCATGGAGGCACCCGTCTTCGTCCTGCGCAACGCGGGCAAGGTGGTCAAGCCGGGAGAGATCGACGAAGCCGGCCTGTTTCCCACGTTCCGTGAGGAGTTCGAGGTGATGTGGGCGGATTCGCGGCCGGTGTCGTGACGTTCGCCGGGACCGGAGGGAGCCCCGTAAGCGGAATGCGGCCCTCTGGTTGTCAGTGTCGCGTGCGAAGGTGGAGACCACTGGGGGACGCACCACCAAGAAGGGGGGCAGCCGCATGGGCTGGCACAGGGAGCTGCTGATCGGCTTCGACCTGGAGACGACGGGCACGGACCCGCGCGAGGCACGCATCGTCACGGCAGCCGTGATCGAGGTCAGGAACAGCGAGCCGATGGGCCGCCGGGAATGGCTGGCGAACCCGGGAGTGCCCATCCCGCCGGACGCGGTCGCGGTGCACGGCATAAGCAATGAGCGCGCGGCGGGCGAGGGGCGGCCGGCCGACCAGGTGGCCGACGCCGTCGCCGACGTCCTCGTGACGTACTGGAATACGGGCGTTCCGGTCGTCGCCTACAACGCCGCCTTCGACCTCACCCTGCTCTCGGCGGAACTGCGCCGTCACGGCCTGCCGTCGCTGCGGGACCGCCTCGGCGGCCGGGAGCCGGCGCCCGTCGTCGACCCGTACACCATCGACCGCTGGGCCGACCGCTACCGCCGCGGCAAGCGCAACCTCGAAGCGGTCTGCGCCGAGTACGGCGTCGTCCTGGACACCGCGCACGACGCCTCGTGCGACGCCCTGGCCGCCGCCCGCCTGGCCTGCGCCATAGCCGACCGGCATCCGAAGGTCGCCTCCCTCGGCCCGGCCGACCTGCACCGGCGCCAAATAGAGTGGTACGCCGAGTGGGCGGCCGACTTCCAGGCCTTCCTGCGCCGCAAGGGCGACGAGACGGCGACGGTCGACAGCGCGTGGCCGTTCCGGGAACTGACGGGAAGCCGGGCATGAACCGGGCGTGACACCCGCCCGATCCGGACTGGCCCCGCGCACGATCCGGACTGCAACCCGGCCGGATCCCGCCCGATCCGGACTGGCCCCGCGCGCTGTCCGGATTGACCCCGGCCGGATCCCGCCCGATCCGGGCCTGCTCCCGGTGTCCGGGCACGATCCGGACCGACCCCGGCCATCCGGGCCTTCCCTGCCTGGCCCCCGCCTTATCCGTGGGTGCGTGCGCCGCTGGTACATCTGAGCGGTGCGATCGAGCCAGGTCTCGTCGTATGCCCGTACCGGGCCCGGCGCCGAAGTGGGTCGCGCACCTGTACCGGGCGCTTATTGCGAAGTGGGTCGCGCGCTGTGCCGGGCGGCCGCGCGCGACGGGTCACGCGGCGGGTCATGCGACCGGGCCGGTCCTCCTGCCCCAGAGGGCCGCACACCCCGTGCCGGGCCCGGACGTTTCACCGGGCCACCGGGCCACCGGGCCACCGGGCCACCGGGCCACTGGGGCGCGCCGGGCGTCCGGGGCACGCGCCGGAGCCGGGCGGCTGCCCGGCCCCGAATCGTCGGCTCGGGCACAGCTCGGACTTGGCCACAGTTCGGACTCGGGCAGCGCTCAGAAGGGATACCACCGCACCGTCGGGTCCCCGTCCCGCAGGGAGGCCACGCGCCGCTCGAACTCCGCGCGGGCCCCCGGGCTGGAGGGGGCGTGCTGCGCCACCCACGCGCAGCTCGCCGTCTCCCGTGCCCCGCGCAGCACGGCACACCCGTCCCACTCCCGTACGTCCCAGCCGTACGCCTCCACGAACGCGTCGTAGGACTCGGCGGGCAGGCCGTACCGGTCCCGGGACAGGGCCATCACCACCAGGTCGTGCTCCCGCAGATCGCGGGAGAACGTCTCCAGATCGACCAGCACCGGACCCTCCGGGCCCACGTGCACATTCCGCGGCAGGGCGTCGCCGTGGATCGGTCCGCGCG
>DASTDN010000638.1:0-2617 GCA_035710365.1 Streptomyces sp.
TCCGGGTGGGGCCTGGGCTCGGTGGACGGTTTCGGGGGTGCGGGTGGCTGGGGGCGGGTGGCGTACGGATGCGGTCATGCCCGTAGGCGCAGGCCGCGGGGGGTGGCGATGAAGCCCGCTGCTTCGAGCAGGGTGCCGAACGGGGACGTCAGGGCCGCGGTGCCGTTGATCCGCTCGACGGTGACCGTGCCGAGGGAACCGGCTCGGGCCGCGGCGGCCAGGGCCTCCGCCGCCGGGCGCAGGCGCGGGTCGTCGCTGACGTCGCCGTCGGGGACGGCGGGCCAGGCCAGCAGCGTTTTGCCGCCGCGCTCCATGTAGAGCGTCAGTTCGCCGTCGACCACGGTCACGAGCGCGCCGGCCTTCCGGCCCGGCTTGTGCCCCGCCCCGGTCGGCGGCTCGGGCCAGGCGAGGGCGGCGCCGTACGCGTTCGCCGGATCCGCCGCGGCGAGGACCACGGCGCGGGTGGCGCCGCCGCCACGGGGACGGCGGTCGCCGAAGCCGGAACCGCGGTCGAACCCCGAGGCGTACGGGGCACCCGCGGCGGACGGCGCGCCCCGCGAGCCGCTGCCCGCGCCGCCGCCGTACCCCCGGCCGGGGCCGGTCCCGCCCCGGGGGCCGCCGGAGCCCGGGGCGTCGAGGTCCCGGGGGAAGACGTGGTCGCCGGGGGCCGGTGGCAGGTCGGGGATGTCGAGATCGCCGAAGTCGCCGGACATGGTGAAGGGGTCGGCCGGGAGACCGGGAACCGTGTCGTGGGTCGCCCGGCCGGTGCCGCCGCTTCCCCGGTCGTCGTGCCAGGGGTCGCCGGGGGCGCCCTGGGCCTGGCCGCCGGCCCGTCCGTCGTGGCCGTGCGCGGGCGGGAACGGGGCGGTCGGGCCCGTCTCCCCGCGGTCGCGTGCGTTCGCCACCGCGCGGAGCCGGTCCACGGCGCCGTCCATGGCGAACTGTGCGGCGCCGAGGCCCTCCACCACGTAGCCGCGGCGGGCCTGGCCGCTGTCCTCGAAGGCGGACAGCACGCGGTACGTCGCCGAGAAGCCGCCCTCGACGCCCTCCGCGGAGACGGCGCCGCGTGTCACCACGCCGTGCCGGTCGAGGAGTGCGCGGGCGAGTGCGTGGGCGCGGACGGTCGGGTCGGGTTCACGGTCCGGCAGCAGGGACCAGCGGCCGGCGACGGTCGGCGGGCCGGTGCGGGAGGAGGCGCGGGCGGCCGCCGTCAGGGAACCGTAACGGCCGCGCGGGACGGCGCGCTTGGCGCGGTGGGCCGTGGCTCCGGCGGTCCGGCCCGAGCCCAGCAGGGCGCGCAGCGGGGCGAGAGTGTCGTTGGTGAGCCGCCCCGACCAGGCCAGGTCCCAGACGGCGTCGGCCAGTTGGGGATCGGTGACGTCGGGGTGGGAGGTGGCACGGACCTGGTCGGCGATCTGGCGGAAGAACAGGCCGTAGCCGCCGGACAGCGTGTCCAGTACGGCCTGGTGAAGGGGGGTCGGTTCGAGCGGGTGCGGGGGCGGCAGGAGCAGCGGGGCCGCGTCCGCCAGGTACAGGGAGATCCAGCCGTCCTTGCCGGGCAGCGCGCCCGCGCCGGCCCACACCAGCTCTCCGGCCGCGGTGAGTTCGTCGAGCATGGCGGGGGTGTAGTTCGCCACGCGGCACGGCAGGACCAGCTTCTCCAGGGCCGACGCCGGCACGGAGGCGCCCTGCAACTGCTCCACGGCACGCACCAGGCCGTCGACGCCGCGCAGTGTGTCCCCCTTGCCGATGTGCTGCCACTGGGGGAGGAACTGGGCGAGCGCGGGCGGCGGAACCGGCTCCAGTTCGTGCCGCAGGGCGGCCAGCGAACGGCGGCGCAGCCGGCGCAGCACCGTCGCGTCGCACCACTCCTGCCCGATGCCCGCCGGATGGAACTCGCCCTGGACGACCCGGCCCGCCGCCGACAGCCGCTGCAGCGCGCCCTCGGTGACCGCGACGCCCAGGCCGAAGCGGGCCGCCGCCGTGGCCGACGTGAACGGGCCGTGGGTGCGGGCGAAGCGCGCGAGGAGGTCGCCCAGCGGGTCCTTCACCGGTTCCGTGAACGCCTCGGGCACGCCGACCGGCAGCGCCGTGCCGAGCGCGTCGCGCAGCCGTCCCGCGTCCTCGATCGCCGCCCAGTGCTCCGCGCCCGCGATCCGGACACGGATCGCGCGGCGGGCGGACGCCAACTGCCACCCCCACTGCGGGTCGGCGCCGCGCGCGGCGAGTTCGGCGTCCGTGAGCGGGCCCAGCACCCGCAGCAGGTCGGCGACACCCTCGACGTCCTTGACGCGGCGGTCGTCGGTGAGCCACTGCAGCTCGCGCTCCAGCTCCGTGAGCACCTCGGCGTCGAGCAGTTCCCGCAGCTCAGCCTGGCCCAGCAGTTCGGCCAGCAGCCGCGAGTCCAGCGACAGGGCGGCGGCGCGCCGCTCGGCCAGCGGCGAGTCGCCCTCGTACAGGAACTGGGCGACGTAACCGAACAGCAGTGAACGCGCGAACGGGGACGGTTCGGGGGTGGTGACCTCCACGAGGCGCACCCTGCGGGCTTCCAGGTCCCCCATCAGTTCCACGAGGCCGGGCACGTCGAAGACGTCCTGGAGGCATTCGCGGACCGCCT
>DASTDN010000639.1:0-3315 GCA_035710365.1 Streptomyces sp.
CCGGCGACGACCGCGCGGACGATGGCGTCCAGGACCGCGTCGACAGCATCGGCGGCCTGCTGGCGGCCGCCCATCTTGTCGGCAATCGTTTCTACGAGCTGCGCCTTGTTCACGTCTTCCCCTTCGGAGCCATCGCCGGAACGAAAGTGTTCAAGCGTTTTCGCACGTTAGGCAGATATATACCGCAAATCAAACACGAAACGGGCTTATCACCCTCGTGCCGCAGCGGACTCGGGGCGTTCCGGGCCGTTCAGCGTTCCTCGTCGGGGAGCCGGCCCTCGTCGAGGTCCGTCGTGAACCGCCCCAGACGCCGTGCCGCGCCGGCGGGATCGTGCTTGGCCGCGGCCGTAATGACCAGCAGCTTCCGGGTCAGCACCATCCGTACGCCCTCCGGGACTTGCAGTGCGCGCACCTTTGCGTGCGCTTCCTTGAGCCGGACCGCGACCGCCGCATAGAGCTGGAGTTGGCCGTCGTGTCCCATGCACAGATTGTGCCATCTGGGGCGAGTTGTCGCCTGCCCAGGGCGCAACTGCCGCGCCCTACGACCCTCCTGGCATCCGCGTACGCCACGGCCACCGCACCCGCGTACCCCGGCAACAACCGCTTTAACGTGCACAGTTGCCGCCCGCGGCCGCTCCCGGCGGACTCGGCCGGGCGCGAAAAAGCCGTACCCCCGATCGGGGAGATCGGGGGTACGGCGGGGTTCTCGCGGTGGCCGAAACTCGACCTGTTGTGGGTGCCGGTGCCTGGCGCACGAGGCGCACCGGGGCCGTTCCGCGCCCGGGAGGCACCCGGCGGAGCGGGGCGGTCGGCCGGGGCGGCGCGACGACCGGGCGCGGGCCGGGTCAGACCTGCACGGTGCTGGGCTTGTGCGCCGGGCGCGTCGCCTCGTACGCGGCGATGTCGGCCTCGCTCCGGAGCGTGATGGAGATGTCGTCCAGGCCGTTAAGCAGCCGCCAGCGGGAGTTCTCGTCCAGCTCGAAGGGCACGGTGAGATCCCCGGCGCGCACCTCACGCCGCTCCAGGTCCACGGTGACCCCGGCCGTGGGGTCGTCCTCGGTGAGCTTCCACAGGGCGTCCACGGTCCCCTGCGCCAGCACCACCGTGAGCAGGCCGTTCTTGAGCGAGTTGCCCCGGAAGATGTCGGCGAAGCGGGAGGAGATCACGGCCTTGAAGCCGTAGTTCTGCAGCGCCCAGACGGCGTGCTCGCGCGAGGAGCCGGTACCGAAGTCGGGTCCGGCGACGAGGACGGTGGCGCCCTGCCGCTCGGGGCGGTTGAGGACGAACTCCGGGTCCTTGCGCCAGGCCTCGAACAGCCCGTCCTCGAAGCCGTCCCGCGTCACCTTCTTGAGCCAGTGGGCGGGGATGATCTGGTCGGTGTCGACGTTGCCGCGGCGCAGCGGGACGGCCCGGCCGGTGTGGGTGGTGAATGCTTCCATGACTGATCAGACTCCAGCGGGCACGGGGGCGTCGGACAGGTCGGCGGGCGAGGCCAGGTGGCCCAGCACGGCGGTCGCGGCCGCGACCTGCGGCGACACCAGGTGCGTACGGCCGCCCTTGCCCTGCCGGCCCTCGAAGTTGCGGTTGGAGGTGGACGCGGAGCGCTCCCCGGGGGCGAGCTGGTCGGGGTTCATGCCCAGGCACATCGAGCAGCCCGCGTGCCGCCATTCGGCGCCGGCGTCCTTGAAGACCACGTCCAGCCCCTCGGAGACGGCCTGCAGACCGACCCGCGCGGAGCCGGGCACGACCAGCATCCGTACGCCGTCGGCGACTTTACGGCTCCGCAGGATCTCGGCCGCGGCGCGCAGGTCCTCGATGCGTCCGTTGGTGCAGGACCCTACGAAGACGGTGTCCACCGTGATGGACCGCAACGGCTGTCCGGCCTCCAAGCCCATGTACTCCAGGGCCTTTTCGGCGGCGTGGCGCTCCGAGGCGTCTTCGTACGAGGCGGGGTCGGGGACGTTTGCCGACAGCGGGGCGCCCTGGCCCGGGTTGGTGCCCCAGGTGACGAACGGCGACAGCCGGGCGGCGTCGATGACGACCTCGGCGTCGAACTCGGCGTCGTCGTCGGTGCGCAGCGTCTTCCAGTACGCGACGGCGGCGTCCCAGTCGGCGCCCTCGGGGGCGTGCGGGCGGCCCCTAAGGTAGGCGAAGGTGGTCTCGTCGGGGGCGATCATGCCCGCGCGGGCGCCGGCCTCGATCGACATGTTGCAGATGGTCATCCGGGCTTCCATCGAGAGCTTCTCGACGGCTTCGCCGCGGTACTCCAGGACGTAGCCCTGGCCGCCGCCGGTGCCGATCCTCGCGATGATCGCCAGGATCAGGTCCTTGGCCGTGACACCCTCGGGGAGTTCGCCGTCGACCGTGATCGCCATGGTCTTCGGCCGCGTCATCGGCAGCGTCTGGGTGGCCAGTACGTGCTCGACCTGGGAGGTCCCGATACCGAAGGCCAGCGCGCCGAAGGCGCCGTGCGTGGAGGTGTGCGAGTCGCCGCAGACGACCGTGGTGCCGGGCTGGGTCAGACCCAGTTGCGGGCCGACGACGTGGACGACGCCCTGCTCGACGTCGCCCAGCGGGTGCAGCCGGACGCCGAACTCGGCGCAGTTGGCGCGCAGCGTCTCCAGTTGGACCCGGGAGACGGGGTCGGCGATGGGCTTGTCGATGTCCAGGGTCGGGGTGTTGTGGTCCTCGGTCGCGATGGTGAGGTCGCGCCGGCGCACGGTCCGGCCGCTCTTGCGGAGGCCGTCGAAAGCCTGCGGGCTGGTCACCTCGTGCAGCAGGTGCAGATCGATGAAGAGGAGGTCGGGCTCGCCCTCGGCGCGCCGGACGACATGGTCGTCCCAGACCTTCTCCGCGAGTGTCCTACCCATCGCTTTCCCTCCGGCCGACGAGGAATCCGCCGGCCCCACTAGAGATTTTGAGCAGACGGCGCCCGCGCCCCTGTTCCCGGGCGTCCGCCGCCGGGCCCTGGTCACGGGCCACTGTGCCTTCGTCTTTTCCAGAGTGGCGCGTTCCACGGAAAATTGAACTTGCGTTTCACAGAGTGAGACGCAAGTATCGTTGCATGGACAACAGTAGCGGCGTCGGCGTTCTGGACAAGGCGGCCCTCGTCCTGAGCGCTCTGGAGTCCGGTCCGGCCACCCTCGCGGGTCTGGTCGGAGCGACCGGACTGGCACGACCCACGGCCCACCGCCTGGCCGTGGCCCTTGAGCACCACCGGCTGGTGGCGCGTGACATGCAGGGGCGGTTCATCCTCGGCCCGCGCCTCGCGGAACTGGCCGCGGCGGCGGGCGAGGACCGCCTGCTGGCGACGGC
>DASTDN010000640.1:0-3646 GCA_035710365.1 Streptomyces sp.
CAGGTGCCAGTGCAGGTAGGCGGACACCAGTCCGCTGCCCTCCCGGACGTACCGCGCCTCGCACGCGTCCGCGATGTCCCATTCTCCCGTAAGCAGCGCGCCGAGGAGTTCCAGGGCCTGCGGTGAGGGTACGACGCTGCCGGGGACACGGCAGTCGACGCAGACCGAGCCGCCCGAGGCGACCGAGAAGAACCGGTTGGGGCCCGGCATGCCGCACTTCGCGCAGTCGCCGAAGCTCGGGGCGTAACCGTTGACGGCGAGGGAGCGCAGCAGGAAGGCGTCGAGGACGAGGTGCGGGGCGTGCTCACCGCGCGCCAGGGTCCGCAGGGCGCCCACGAGCAGCAGGTACTGCTGCACGGCCGGCTCGCCCTCGTGGTCGGTGAACCGCTCGGCGGTCTCCAGCATCGCGGTCCCGGCGGTGTAGCGGGCGTAGTCGGTGACGATGCCGCCGCCGTACGGCGCGATGGTCTCGCTCTGCGTGCACAGCGGCAGGCCCCGGCCGACCAGTTCGCTGCCCCTGGCGAAGAACTGCACGTCGACGTGGGAGAACGGCTCCAGGCGCGCCCCGAACTTCGACTTGGTCCGGCGCACGCCCCGCGCGACGGCGCGCACCCGGCCGTGCCCCCGGGTGAGCAGCGTGATGATGCGGTCCGCTTCACCCAGCTTCTGGGTGCGCAGCACCACGCCGTCGTCGCGGAACAGGCTCATGGCGTCATTCTCCCGCATGGCGGTGGCGCTCCCGACGGCCGGTCCGGGGCATGCTCCCGGCAGACCCGAGCCGGAGTCCGCCGCCTCGTCCGCAACGGCACACCCCAGGGAGCCCCCATGACCTTGCCCGCCCCGCTGACCGGTGTCGTCCCGCCCGTCTGCACGCCCCTCACGCCGGACCGGGAGGTGGACGTGGCCTCGCTGACCGCGCTGGTCGACCACCTGACGGACGGCGGTGTGACCGGCCTGTTCGTGCTGGGCACCTCGTCGGAGGCGGTGTACCTCACGGACCGGCAGCGCAGGTCGGTCGTGGAGGCCGTGGTGTGCCACGTGGGCGGGCGGCTGCCGGTGCTGGCGGGGGCGATCGACATGACGACGCCGCGGGTGCTGGACCACGTCCGGGACGTCACCGCGGCGGGCGCGGACGCCGTCGTCGTCACCGCCCCGTTCTACGCCCGCACCCACCCGGCGGAGATCGCCCGGCACTACCGGCTGGTCGCCGAGCGCAGCCCGGTGCCCGTGATCGCCTACGACCTGCCGGTGTCCGTGCACAGCAAGCTCCCGGCGGATCTGGTGCTGGAGCTGGCCGCCGAGGGGACGCTGGCGGGGCTGAAGGACTCCAGCGGCGACCTGGCGGCGTTCCGCGAGGTCGTGACCGGTGTCCGCGCCGACCCGCGCACCGCCGGGTTCAGCGCGCTGACCGGATCCGAGCTGGTCATGGACGCGGCGCTGGCGCTGGGCGCGCACGGGGCGGTTCCCGGCCTCGCCAACGTCGACCCGCACGGCTACGTCCGGCTCGACCGGCTGTGCCGGGCGGGCGACTGGGAGGGGGCGAGGGCCGAACAGGAGCGGCTGTGCGCCCTGTTCGGCATCACCGGGGTGGGCGATCCGGCCCGGATGGGGCCCGGTTCGGCGGCCCTCGGCGCGTTCAAGGCGGCGCTGCGGCTGCGCGGTGTCATCGCCTGCGGGGCGACGGCGGAACCCCAGGTGCCGCTGTCGCGGCGGGAGATCGGGCGGATCGCTGAGTACCTGACGGCCGCCGGGCTGCTCTAGGTCCGTGGCGCCCGGACCGTCGTGGAGCGGGCCCTGGCGCCGCGTGCGGTGCACCGCCGGGCGGAGCACCATCCGCGTACGGGGCGTATCCGGGTGGTGCGGCGACGCCGCGAGGTGCCGTGGCCGTCGTCGCGGGCCCGCGGCGGTCCGGACGGCACGGCCCGGGCCCGGGTGGCGTGGGGCCCCGCCGCCGTCACGACGGGGTGCGGGCCGCCGCTGCCAGGAGGAGGTTCACGTCGTCGGCGCCGATGGTGAGGGCGGCCCCGACGGTGGCGAGGACGTCCCGCTCGGCGGGCGTGTAGGGACCGTCGGCCAGGGCGATGCGGGCGCCCTGGAGGAGGACCGATTCCCGGCCGGGGGCGGCGAGGTGCGGGGCGAGCGGGTCCAGCGCCTCGTGCAGCTCTATCGCCAGGCCCGGCCCGCACGGCTCGCCGCAGACTCGCCCGGTGTCCGCCTCCAGGGCCTCCACGAGGGCGGCGAGCTGGTCGGCGGTGCAGTCGTCGAAGCCGGCCGCGCGGACCGCGCCCGCGGCCGTGTCCAGGGCCGTACGGGAGCCCGCGCCGCCCGCGGCGAGGACGGCGAGCGCCACCGTGTGCACGGCGTCGCGGAGCATCGCCGAGAAGCGGGTGGTCGTCGGATGGTCAAGGACGTCCGTGCCGAAGTGCCCGCGGCAGGCCGCGCACTCCACGACCGGGCCGGTCTCGCCGCGCGGCAGCAGCGGCGCGCCGAGGACGGTGAAGCGGCGGCGGCCGGTCAGCCGCCGGTAGTTGCGGTCGCCCCCGCAGTCCGGGCAGAAGAACTCGCCGTCGCCGGTGGCCGTCCACACGGTCCGGGTGCCCAGGATGCGCGACAGCAGCGCGGCACGGCCGTCTCGTTCCCGTCCAGGCAGCACGTCGCCACACCTCCGTAACGCTGCGGCAACATCGCCGCGCCTGCGTGATGTTAGCCACATCGACGCGTCGGAGTCAGCACCCGGAAGAGACCTTTCCGTGACCACCCCCGCGGAAGTGGCCGGTAACCGACGTCCGTGGACCGGCCACGCGGAGGGGAGGGCGGACGCGGCGGGGCCCCGCCCGCCGGGGTGCGGCGGGCGGGGCGCCCGGTGCCGGGCGGACGGTCAGCGGGCCGCGCGGTTCACGGCGGAGACGACCGCCTTCAGCGAGGCGCGCGTGGTGTTGGCGTCGATGCCGATGCCCCACAGCACCGTGCCGTCGATGGCGCACTCGATGTACGAGGCGGCCTGCGCGGAGGCGCCCTCGCTCATGGTGTGCTCCTGGTAGTCCAGCAGGCGTACGTCGATGCCGATGGACTGCAGGGCGTCGAAGAAGGCCGAGATCGGACCGTTGCCGGTGCCGGTCAGCACGGTGTCCCGGCCGTCGACGGCGGCCTCGACGGTGAGGGTGTCGACGCCGTCCCGGTCGGTGGTGGTCTGGCCGTTCATGACCTGGATGCGGCCCCAGGGGTTCCGGGGGTTGGGCAGGTACTCGTCCTGGAAGACCGACCAGATGTCCTTCGGCGTGATCTCGCCGCCCTCGGCGTCCGTCTTCGCCTGGATGATCCTGGAGAACTCGATCTGCATGCGGCGCGGCAGGTCCAGGCTGTGGTCGTTCTTCAGGACGTACGCGATGCCGCCCTTGCCGGACTGCGAGTTGACGCGGATGACGGCCTCGTAGGACCGGCCGACGTCCTTCGGGTCGATCGGCAGGTACGGCACGGCCCACTCGATGTCGTCGACGGAGACACCCCGCGCGGCGGCGTCGGTCTCCATCGCGTCGAAGCCCTTCTTGATGGCGTCCTGGTGGGAGCCGGAGAAGGACGTGTAGACCAGGTCGCCCACGTACGGGTGGCGCGGGTGGACCTCCATCTGGTTGCAGTACTCCCACGT
>DASTDN010000641.1:0-2003 GCA_035710365.1 Streptomyces sp.
GCGACCTGGGCGAGCTGTACACGGCGGCACACGAGGACCGCGGCCCCGCACTGCCCGAACTGCCCGTCCGGTACGCCGACCACGCCACCTGGCAGCGCGCCCGCGGCGCGGAGAGCGAGCGGCAGCTCGCCCACTGGCGACAGGCGCTGGACGGAGTGCCCCCGCTGGAGCTGCCGACCGACCGCCCCCGCCCGGCCGTACGGACCCGGGACGGCGGCCTCGTCACCTTCACCCTGCCCGCCGGGCTGACCGAGCGGCTGCGCGAACGCGGCCGGGAGGCCGACGCCACCCTGTACATGACGCTGCTGACCGCCTGCACCGTGCTGCTGTCCCGCTGGGCCGACCAGGACGACTTCGCCGTCGGCACCGTCACCGCGGGCCGTGAACGCCCCGAACTGCACGACGTGGTCGGCATGTTCGTGAACACCCTGGTGCTGCGCAACCGCGTGCGCCCCGGCACGTCCTTCCGCGCGCTCCTGGAGCAGGTGCGCGGCACCGTCCTGGAGGCGTTCGCCCACCAGGACGTGCCCTTCGAGCGCATCGTGGACGCCCTCCAGCCCGAGCGGGACACCAGCCGCACCCCGCTGTTCCAGGTCATGGTCGCCCTGCACAACCTCGGGACCGGGGCTCCCGCGCTCCCGGACCTCCACGCCGAGCCGGTCGCGCCGCCCGTCCGGCACGCCACGTTCGACCTCGCCTTCGACTTCGTGGAGGGCGACGGCGGCGTCACCGGACACCTGGAGTACAACACCGGCCTGTTCGACGAGAACACCGTCCGACGGCTGGCCGCCCGGCTCCGGCTGCTGCTGGAGGCCGCGGCACAGGACCCGGACCGGGACGTACGGGACCTGGAACTGATGACCGCCGACGAGCGGCACCGGGTGCTCCACGACGGGCAGGGGCCACGGCTCGCCGTCCCCGAAACCACCTTCCCCGCCCTGTTCGAGGCGCAGGCCGCCCGCACCCCGCACCTGACCGCCCTCGTCGCACAAGACGCCACACTCGACTTCGCCGCCCTCAACGAGCGCGTCAACCGGCTCGCCCACCACCTCGTCGCCCGGGGCGTCGCCCCGGAAAGCGTGGTCGCCGTCCGGCTGCCGCGCACCTCCGACCTCCTGGTGGCGGTGTTCGCCGTCGCCAAGGCGGGCGGCACCCTGCTCTTCCTCGACCCCGGCCTGCCCCGGGAACGCGCCGCCCGCCTCCTCGCCGACGCCGCCCCGCACACCGTGCTGACCGCCGACACGCTGCGCGACACGCCGTGGGACCGGCTGCCCGCCCACAACCCCACCGACCACGACCGCCTCGCCCCGCTGCGCCCCGGCCACGCCGCCTACATCGTCTACACCTCCGGCTCCACCGGCCTCCCCAAGGGCGTCGTCGTCGAACACCGCCACCTGGTCAACCTCTGCCACGACCACCGCGAAGGACTCCTCGCACCGCACACCGCCGACGGACGGCTGCGCGCCGCACTGAGCGCCTCGTTCTCCTTCGACACCTCCTGGGAGGGACCCCTCCTCCTCGCCCTCGGGCAGGAGGTCCACCTCATCGACGAGGACACACGCCTGGACCCGGACGCGTTCTGCGCACAGGTCGCCGAACGCGGCCTGGACCTGGTGAACGTCACCCCGTCCTTCCTGCGCGAACTCACCGCCGCCGGACTCCTCGCACCCGGCCGCCACCACCCGCGCGTCCTCCTCGTCGGCGGCGAGGCCACCGGCCCCGACACCTGGCGGGACCTGTGCGCCGCCACCGCCCTCGGCGTCACCGCGTACAACATGTACGGGCCCACCGAGTGCACCGTCGACGCCACCTACGGGCGCTGCGACGAGCACCCCGGCCGCCCCGTCATCGGGCACCCCGGCCGCAACCTGCGCGCCTACGTCCTGGACGGCGCCCTGCGCCCGGTGCCGCCCGGCGTGCCCGGCGAGCTGTACCTCGCCGGCGCGCAGGTGGCCCGCGGCTACCTGAACCGGCCCGGCCCGACCGCCTCCCGCTTCGTCGCC
>DASTDN010000642.1:0-6691 GCA_035710365.1 Streptomyces sp.
AGCTGGAAAACGACTACGCACAGTCCGTCCGGGCCGCACAAGAAGAAGCTGAAGAAGCAACAAAGACCGTCCTGAAGTCCGCGATGCGGACATTGCAGGGTCTTGCGGCCGAACAGCAACTCGTCGTTTCCCGACTGCAGTCCAAGTACGGCGACTCCACAATGCTGCAGGACCTGCTGGAAATCGACCACACCAACTCGCAGTTCGGCAGACGGGCCCAGTCCATCGCCGTTCTGTGCGACGGCTGGCTGGGCCGTCAGCGCGACGTGGCCTCCGTCTTCGACGTGGTGCGCAGCGCCCAGGGCCGCATCCGTCACTACCGCCGCGTCGAGATCCTTTCCCAGGTCGACTTCGGCATCACCAGCCGCGCCGTCGAACCGGTCGCGCTGGCCCTCGCCGAACTCCTCGACAACGCCACCAGCTACTCCAGCCCGGACACCGTCGTCGAGATCAACCTCCGTACCGTGCCCAAGGGCGTCTGCATCGTCGTCGACGACGCCGGTGTCGGCATGAGCGACGAGGAACGCGCCCGCGCCGACAAACTGCTCTCCACCGACATCGCCACCGGAGTCGCCGGGCTCGGCAACCCGCCGCAGTTCGGCTTCGCCGTCATCGGCGTGCTGTGCGCGCGCTTCGGCTTCGAGGTGTCCGTGGACTCCGGCTCGCCCTACGGCGGGGTGCGCGCGGTCCTCCTCATCCCGCACGACCTGCTCACCGCCATGCCGGAGAAGAAGACCCCCGCCCCGGCCGCGGCCCCCGCCCCCGCCACCGCGGCCCCCGTGCCGGTGCCGGTGGAGGCCGGCCAGGGCGACGGGCCCGAGGCCCCGGCGGCCGTCTCCTCGACCGCCGACGGCCTGCCCAGGCGGCGCCGCAAGCGGCCGATGGCGATCGTGCCGGGCAGCGCCCAGGCCGACGGCGCACCGGCCCGTTCCGGCGCCGAGAAGGCGGCGATCATGGGCGCCTTCCAGCGTGGCACGCAGTCGGGCCGCGCCACGCAGCCCGACACCGAGGACCAGGCGAGCAGAAACCGTGGTGCAAGCAGCGAAGGTGATGAGGTCTCGTGAAGCACGATCTGTCCTGGATGCTCGACAGCGCCCTGGAGATTCCCGGGGCCCTGCACGCGGTCCTGATATCCGCCGACGGTCTGCTCATGGCCAGAACGAGAGACTTCGAGAAGGACGACGCAGACCGGGTGGCCGCCGCCATGAGCGGCGTCCAGTCCCTCAGCCGGTCCCTCGGCTTCTTCTGCGAGGACGACACCCGGCAGTGGCGCCAGACGCTGGTCGAGTTCGACGGCGGCTGGGTCTTCCTCATATCCGCCGGTGAAGGCGCCTACCTCGGGGTCTCCGCCACCCCGGACGTCGACATGGCGGACATCACCTTCCGGATGCAGCAGCTCGTCGCCCAGCTCGGCAAAGAGCTGACGACGCCGCCGCGCGAGAACCTCGGCGCCCGCTCATGACCGGCCTCGACGGCCGGGAGCCGGAGGCGGCGGAGCTCGTACGGCCGTACGTCATCACCAAGGGCCGCGGACTGCCCGACGAGCAGCAGCTCTCACTGATCACCCTCGTCACCGCCGCCCCCGAGGACAAGCGCCGGCCCACCCGGCTGTCCCCGGAGGAACAGAGCCTGCTGGACATCTGCTCCGCGGGCTACCTGTCGGTCGCCGAGATCGCCGGGCACACCCGGCTCCCGCTGGGCGTGGTGAGGATCCTCCTCGCCTCCCTCACCGAGGGCGGATTCGTCATCACCCGCCCGCCGGTGCAGCGCGCCGCGGTCGCCGACAAGCAAATCCTGGAGGAGGTGCTGGATGGTCTCCGCGCCAAGTTTGGATGAGGAGGACTACGTCCGGGACGGGGCGTCGCAGACCGCCGTGAAGATCCTCGTGGTCGGGCACTTCGCGGTCGGCAAGACGACGTTCATCGGGGCGATCTCCGAGATCGAGCCGCTGACGACCGAGGAGACCATGACGCGGGCGGCCGAGGCCGTCGACGACCTCAAGGGCGTCGACGGCAAGACCACCACCACCGTCGCCATGGACTTCGGCCGGCTCACCATCAGCGACCGCGTCGTGCTGTACCTGTTCGGGACGCCCGGCCAGCAGCGCTTCGTCCAGATGTGGGAGGACATGGCGCGCGGCGCGCTGGGCGCCCTGGTGCTCGTCGACCCGGAGCGGCTCGCCGACTCCTTCCCCGTCATCGACCTGATCGAGCACTACGGGCTCGACTACGCCATCGCCGTCAACCACTTCGACGGTGCACCACCGCGCGACGCGCGGGCACTGCGCGAGGCACTGGACCTGCTCGACGACACCCCCGTCGTCACCTGCGACGCCCGCGACGAACAGTCGTCGGCGGCCGCTCTGACCACTCTCGTCCGCTACTTGCTGGACCGTGCCCAATAGGAAAGCTGAGAGCAGAACATGGACGCTCACGACACCGCCCCGGTCCCCCCGCCCGGGTGCCCGGCCCACGGCTCCGGCGCCCGAGTGCCGCTGTACGGGCCGGACTTCGCGGCCGACCCGCAGACGTACTACGCCTACCTGCGCGACTACGGTCCCGCCGCGCCCGTGGAGCTCGCCCCGGGGGTCGAGGCCACCCTCGTCACCGACTACACGGCGGCCCTGCAACTGCTGCAGGACTCCGGTTCCTTCCGCAAGGACTCGCGCCGCTGGCGGGCCTTCAACGAGGGAAGGATCGCCCCGGACAACCCCGTCGTGCCGCTGCTCGCGTACCGCAAGAGCTGCATGTTCGCCGATGGCGCCGAGCACCTGCGGCTGCGGCAGGCCGTCACCGACAGCATGGCCCGCGTCGACACGCGCCGCCTGAGCCGCAGCACCGAGCAGATCTCCGACTACCTGATGGCGCAGTTCTCCTCGCGCGGCTCGGCCGACCTGCTCGCCGACTACGCCAGGCAACTGCCGCTGTTCGTGTTCAACGAGCTGTTCGGCTGCCCCGCCGGCATAGGCGACCGGGTGCTGTTCGGCATCTCCGGCATGTTCGACGGCGTCAACGCGGAGAAGTCGGCCGAGGTGCTGTTCGAGGCCGTCGGTGAACTCGTCGCGCTCAAGCGGGAACAGCCCGGCGACGACGTGACGTCCTGGCTCATGCAGCATCCGGTCCGGCTCACCGACGACGAGGCGGCGCACCAGCTCGCGCTGCTCCTCGGCGCCGGCGCCGAGCCGCTGCGCAACCTCATCGGCAACACCCTGCACCGGCTCCTCACCCACGACGCGTACGCCTACAAGGGCGGCCTCCTCGACGAGGCCGTCGACGACACGCTGTGGGAGAACCCGCCGATCGCCAACCTCGCGCCGCACTACCCGGCCATGGACATGGAGTTCGCGGGGCAGTGGCTGCGGGCGGGCGACCTCATGCTGGTCAGCTTCGCCGCCGCCAACACCGGCCCGGCACTGTCGTCGGCCCGGGAGGCGGGCAGCAACCGCGCCCACCTGGCGTGGAGCGCGGGCCCGCACGCCTGCCCGTCCAAGGAGCCCGCGCGGCAGATCACCCTGGCCGCCCTGGAGAACCTGTTCACCCGGCTCCCCGACGTGGAACTCGCCGTCCCCGAGGAGAGCCTGAGCTGGCGTCCCGGCCCGTTCAACCGGGGCCTCGCCACCCTGCCCGCCCGCTTCACCCCGGTCGAGCCCGCACCGCGGTCCGCGCCCGCCGCGAGGCACCAGGCACCGGCGCACTCCGGCCACCCGGCGGACGAACGCAGGAACGAACGGGGCGGTCGCTGGAGCCAGTTCCTCAACTGGCTCACCAGGTGAGTCAAGGAACACGCGTCAGCCCTGCACCAGAGCATGAAGAATTTGCCTCACGGGTAGTGAGCAACGCGTTACGACAGTGATGCAACGAGGCTAAGGAGGTGTCGTGGACCACATATCCACCGACGCCGATTTCATGCACGAACCGCTTGAATGGGCCGAGATACCCGCCCCCACCGGCGGGTATCTCCTCGCCCCCGACGACATGCCCGACGGAACACTCGGCGGCCTGGTGACGGGTCAGGTCGGCCGCCTGTGCGACGCCGCCGGTCTCGGCCCGGCCGACGCGCGCGGCTACGCCGACACGATCGTGGAGGCGCTGGGCGCCCCGGCCGGGCGGCCCCTGATCCTGCCGCCCGCCGCCCCCACCTTCCTCTCCGACGACCACACGCCGCTGGAGTACTCGCTGTCCTTCACGCCGGACCGGGCGCCGGTGCTGCGGGTGCTGCTGGACCCGGGCTGCGGCACTGGCGGCCTGGCCGAGAGCGGCCGGGCCGGCCTGGACTTCGTACGGCGCGCGGCCCGTCGCTGGAACTTCTCCACCACCCGGCTGGACGACCTCGCGGACCTGTTCCTGCCGCCGGACCCCGAGGGCCCGCTCGCCCTGTGGTGCGCGCTGGAACTGCGGCCCGGCGGGGTGCCAAAGGTGAAGGTCTACCTCAATCCGGCCGCCAAGGGAGCGAAACGTTCCGCTGAGACGGTCCGGGAGGCGCTGCGGCGGCTCGGCCACCGGCACGCGTTCGACGCGCTGCCCCCGGGCGACCGCTTCCTCTTCTTCGCGCTGGACCTCGGTGACTGGGACGATCCCCGGGCGAAGGTCTACCTCGCCCACCAGGACGTCCGCGCCGAGGACGCCGCCGCCCTGTCCCGTACGGCCGACGCCGCGGGGCGCACGGGACTGCGCGACTTCTTCCACGCCGTCACCGGCGCCGACCGGCATCCGGACGGGGAGGCGGCACTCCTGCGCCGCCCCTTCCAGTCCTGCCACGCCTTCACCCGGACGGCGAGCTGCCGGCCGACCGGCTTCACCCTGTACGTGCCGGTCCGCGACCACGCCCGGCACGACGGGGAGGCCCTGGAACGGGCGGTGACGGTTCTCGAACACCACGGCATCGACCCCCGCCCACTGGTCAGGGGTGTGACCGCGGTCACCGGACGGCGTCTCACGGACGGCGTCGGGCTTCTCTCCTACGTGTCCCTCGCCCACCAGCGGGGCCGGCCGCCCCGCGTCACGGTCTACCTGTCCGCCGAGGCCTACCGGGTCAGGCCGCCCAACCTCCCGGCAGCGCAGCCCGAGGCCGTGCACTGACTCCACCGGACCGGCCGGCGAAAGCTCCTTGTGAACGAGTGCCATGGGGAGCTTGCCGGCCGGCGGGCCGCGGGGCCTCCCGCCCGGCTACGCGTCCTGCAGCTCCCTCAGCTCCCGCAGGTACGTCCCGACGTCCACCTGGATCGACCTGCCCTCGCCGGGGCCGTAACGCCGCTCGATGCCCGTCAGGTACGCGCCGATCTCCGCGCGCATCTCGTCCGGGGACGGCAGCGGCACCTCACCGGCGACGAGCCGGGCCACCCACTGGGCCTGCGCCTCGACGAGCCGGGTGATGGAACCGACGGGCCGGATCAGCCCGACGAAGTACAGGCCCGCGCAGTCCGGTGCCACGATGCGCCGGTACAGCTCGACCGCCCCCTGCGGTCCCCACGGGCAGCCGGGCGGCAGGAACGGGAACGCCATGCGGTAGCCGGTGCAGTAGACCACCGCGTCGGCCTCCTCCCACGTCCCGTCGGCGAAGACGACGTGGTTGCCCTCGAAGGAGGCGATGGCGGGCCGCGGGATCACCGCGCCGTGCCGGATGAGGCTGAGGATCTCGTCCGAGATGGTCACGGCCGAGGAGAAGAGCGGATGGTCGGGCTCGGGCAGCCCGTAGTCGGAGAGCTTGCCGCGCGCCACCTGGAGGGCCTGCTCCACGAACCGGCGCTGCTCCTCGAACGACATGGCCGTGAACCAGGGCGCCTCGGCGATCAGGTCGACCGATATGCCGTAGAGCTGCTTCGGGATGACGTGCAGGCCGCGGCGGACGGAGAGCAGGGTGCGGGCGGCGTGCCGGGAGATGTCCGCGGCGATGTCGACGGCGGACGCGCCGAGGCCCACGACGACGGCGCGCCGGCCGGTGAACGCCTCGCCGGTGCGGAAGTCCATCGAGTGCAGGATCGGGCCCCGGAAGGTCTCGGCGCCCGGCGGCAGCGGGTGCGGCATCGAGGGTTCCGTGTTGTGACCGGAGGCGACGACCACCCGGTCGAAGCGCCGCGCCGACACCGAGCCCAGCGCGTCCCGGCTGACCACCGTCCAGGACCCGTCGGCCTCCTGACGAACCGACTGCACCTCGGTGCACAGCTCGATCCGGGACAGCAGCCCCGCCCACTCGGCGAAGGACCGCAGATAGACGGCGACATCGCTGTGGCTGGGGTACAGCGGCAGTTCGGACGGCATCGGGAAGTCCGCGTAACCCGTGAGCTGCTTGGCGCTGTTGAGGTGCAGCGCCAGATAGGCGGGGCCGCGCTCGCCTGCCCCCGGCTGCCGCCAGATGCCGCCCACGTCCGGCGCCTTCTCCAGACACACGAAGTCGATCCCCCTGGCGTTGAGCGCGTGCGCCGCCGCCAGTCCCGACAGGCCTGCGCCGATCACGCACACGCGCACAGGTACACCCACAATCCCGCCACCCCTCTCGAACGTGCTTTCACTGCCCATCCATTTTCGCCCTCACACCCGTTCTGCCTGATGAGAACGCGTGTCGGTTTTCACACGGGACCGGAGGAAGGCGCTTCGCGTGCCCCCGCCCGCTGTGTCAGACCATCCTGTCGGGCAGGGGCGGACCGCGCCCGGAGGCCGCGGTGGAAACGCGTACGGCACGAGCACGGTATCGT
>DASTDN010000643.1:0-20985 GCA_035710365.1 Streptomyces sp.
GCCCGATCCACTTCCGGCGTCCCCTCAACCCGTGGAGGCACCATGCGCTGTGTCATCGCCCGCTACCCCTTCGACCTGACCAAGAGCGAGGTCGAGGCGTCGATGAAGGGCATCAAGGCCGAGGAGGTCACGGGCATCTCCGTGACGATCGGCCGCCGCACCTACCCCGTCAAGCAGGTGGGGGAAGTGATCACCGGGCAGGACCGGCGTGACTTCACCGCCTCGGAGGTGGCCCGCGCGCTCATCCGCCTCGGCTTCACCTGCAACCCCGCGCCCTCGGCGACCGGGCCGCTGGACGGACTCACGCCGATGCAGGCCGCGTCCGCCCAACTGGGGGACTGACCGGCCACCCGAACGGCCCGGCGTCACCGGCCGGCCGCCCCGCCCCCGCGCGGTGCGGCCGGCCTTTTCCTGTTTCCCCCGGATGACCTGCCGGGCCACGTCTTGGGGGTAGGCTCCTGGACCATGTCACACCCTGATGACCTGCTAGCCGGCATTGCCGCGAAGGTGGAGTCGGAGGGCACCAGCCAGATGTCCCTCACCGTGGTGGTCCCCGGGGCCGTCATCACGGGACGGCTGGCTCCCGAGGCCATGTGGCGAGAGCGCGTGGCCGAAGTGCTGCGGGACTCCGACCGGCTGCGCCCGTTCTCCGACGTGTTCGCCCCCGTCGGCGGCGCCCCCTCGGCCCAGCCCCGCGTCCGCCCGACCCACCTGCACTTCCACGTCGCCAAAATCCTCCAGGGCAGTTTCGGCATCCCCGACTCGGGCGGCATGTACCGCGTCGCGCTGGAGGACGTGAGCGCCTGGACGGTCGGAGACATCGGCTACTCGGACCAGTAAAGGCAGTTCCTCCCTCGCAGTTCCTCCCTCCCACGAAACCCACGGATCCCACGAGCCCCTCTCGCAGACACGTCGTCGGCAGGAGGGGCTCATCCATCGCCCTCCCGACGTGACGTCCCGGCAACTCCCGGGCCGGGCGCGTGGAATACGGCCCGTACGGCACCGGGACACCGGGGCCCGCGTCGTTCCGCGGGCCCCGGTCTTCTGCCGTGCCGAGCCGTCGGGCCGTCCGTCAGGTCAGGCGAATGTTCTCCGCCTGCAGCCCCTTCTGGCCCTGGGCGACGTCGAAGCTCACCTTCTGGCCTTCCAGAAGCTCACGGAAGCCCTGGGCGGCGATGTTCGAGTAGTGGGCGAAGACGTCCTGCCCGCCGCCGTCCTGCGCGATGAAGCCGAAACCCTTTTCCGAGTTGAACCACTTCACGGTTCCGGTAGCCATACCACATTCTCCTTCTGGGCACTGCCGGAGATTCCACACCGTGTGGAATCTTCCTGTCGCCGAGATGATTGCCCCGTCCGGAGAAGAACTCCGGGTAATTCACGCCGGGGAACCAAGGCCGCGACTCCGAGTGACGGTGCCGGCCGGCATTCCGGGGCCCGTATCGCGCCCGGCCGATCGCGCCCGGCTGATCGATTCGTGCGTCCCGTACGCACCTCCCGGAACAACCGATCCGTTCGGACCAAGCCGGAACCGATCCGTTCGGACCAGGAGGCGGCATGCGCGGCCGGCATGCGCGGGGCGCACGGGTCGGCGGGCACCGCCGCCGTCGTCGGGCGGGCCGGCGCCGACCTCCGCCGCGCCCGCCGTGACCGGGTGCGACCGGGGTGCGGACACGGCGACGCTCCCGTCCCGCGTCGTCGCCGACATCCGGCACGGCCCTTCTGCGGCCCTCTCACCGGGCGGCCCGGCGAGGGGGCGGCCCGGCCCGGCCGGGAGGCGTCTGCGCCCTCGCACATTAATCCGACATTCCGGGCATCATTCGTCACTTTGTCGGGGATAATACGTGTATGAGTACGGCAGGGTTCGAAGTGCTGGCCGCCTCGCGCGATGTACTCAACGTGATGGCGGCGTTCATCGGCGGGCTGGTCGTGGCCGGCGCGCTCGTGTGGGCCGTACGCGTCGGCATCAGGGTCATGGAGCGCGAGTCGCACCGGCCCACCGCCGAGGAGCAGCCCCATCTTCCCGACACGGGCGCGGTCCACGAGGTCCGCGAGGTGCGGGAACCCGACGAGATGCCGGTGGCCACCGACGGCAGACGGCTCATGCCCTACGAGATCCACCAGGCACAGAGCAGACGGGGCGTGGACCAGCACCGGCTGCGCTGGCGTCCCGGTTCCAGCGGGTCCTTCGGCAGCGGCGGGTTCCGCCTCTGAGACGGCGGGCCCCGCTTGAGACGGCGGTCCCCGCTGGAGGGCGTGAGACGGCGAGGGCGCCGCTGGAGGGCTGCCCCGCCGACAGGGGCAGCCCTCCGGTGCCGCCGGAGAACCCGGTGCGGGTCCTCGCCGGGGCAGGCATGGGGTGCGATCAGCGCTGCGGGCACGGCCACCCGTCCGCGTCCCCGGCGGCACCACCACTCTGCCCGGCGGCGGGGCGCCGTGCGGTGGGCACGACGGGAGATCGGTAGGCGCGAGCCGCCTCCGGCCCGAAGATCGGTACCCGCCCGCGGAACGTCTCGGTATACGTACCCGACGCCTCATACGTATGCGACGCCCCCGGCCCGGTCTCGCGCCGCGCGTCCGGCCCCTCCCGCCTCCCGCCCGTCCGCCGCGCGGGTTGCGTACGTGCCGCCGCGCACCGCTACGGGCGCGCCACCGCCGGTATCTCCGTACGGGACGTGATGCGGAGCTTGGCGAGGATGTGCTCGACATGGGCGTCCACGGTGCGCTTGGAGATAACGAGGCGTTCCGCGATCGCCCGGTTGGACAGACCCTGCGCGACCAGCCCCGCCACCTCCCGCTCGCGCCGGGTGAGGGATTCGAGGGAACGGTTCTGCACAGAGGGGTGGGTGCCGTCGGCGGCGGTACCGGCGGTCCTCGCCGACGGTGGTCCGGTCCGCCCCGGCCCGCCCGGTAAGGGCTCCTGCGGGCGGATCTCGTCCGCGTCGGCCCGTACGGCGTCCAGCACCCGCCGGGCCGGCAGGCGGGCGCCCGCCTGCCGCCACCGCTCGAAGGGCTCCTCGCCGAGCGCCCGGCGCACCCGCGCGCGCAGGGCGGCCTCGTCCTCCGGCAGGCGGGGCAGCAGGGCCAGCGGGTCGCCGCCGAGGGTCCGCGCGTGCTCGGCGTGTCCGAGCAGCCAGGCGGCGCGCACGTACCGGCCGTGCCGGGCCGCGTGCCGGGCGAGGCCCCGGCAGGCCAGCCCGGCGACCAGCGTCTCGCCGACCTCTACGGCGGCTTCGAGGCCCTGGCGGAACAGCTCCCTGGCCGCCTCGTGCTCCCCGGCCAGCCACCGCGCCAGGCCCTGCACGGCCAGCGTCGATCCGTAGAGTTGGCGCTCGCCGGTGTGTTCCAGGTGGGTGAGGGCGGTGGCGCACCATTCCAGGGCTCCGGCCGGATCGCCGGCCGCCGCCCGCAGCAGGGCGCCCTCGCAGTGGACGACGGCGATGCCGAGCGGGTCACCGGACGCGACGATACGCAGCCGGGCCGCGTCCAGCGCCGCGAGCCCTTCCCCGGCGGCACCGTCCCGTACGGCCAGCGCGGCGAGATAGGCCCCGGAGCACAGTTCCGCGCGGGCCGCCCCCGCGCGCCGCGCGGCCTCGTGGGCCTGCCCCAGCCACTTCAGCGCGGCCGCCCCGTCCCCGGCCCACACCGCGAGGACGCCCGTGGCGAGCAGCGCCCCGGCCCGCTCCGCGCCGTCCTCCGGGACACGGCCGAGGCCCTCCTCGATCCAGCGTCGGCCCTCGGCGGGCAGTCCCGCGGCCCGCCAGAAGGGCGCGAGCCGGCTCGCGAGCAGCAGCGCGTCGGCGGCTCGCTCGTCGTGCTCGTACCCATATTCCAGCGCGGCCCGCAGATCGGCCACGCCGTCCCGCAGCGCCCGGTGCAGCCGGACCTGCCCGGAGGTGAGGAACTCGCGCCACAGGCGCCCGGCCAGCTCCGCGCAGTGGGCGAAGTGACGGGCGCGGACGGACGGTCCACGGCCCGTGCGGGCGAGCCGGGCGGCGCCGTACTCGCGGATGGTGTCCAGCAGCCGGTAGCGGCCGACGTCGTCGCCGGTCCGCTGCACGACCGACTTGTCCACCAGCCCGATCAGTCCTCGGACGACCTGCTCGGCGGGCAGGCCGTCGCCCGCGCAGACCCGCTCGGCCGTGGACAGCTCGAACGGTCCGGCGAACACCGACAGCCGCGCCCACAGCGCCCGTTCCTCGACGGTGCACAGGTCGTACGACCAGTCGATGGCGGTCCGCAGGGTCTGGTGCCGGGTGAGGGCGGTCCGCCGGCCGCCGGTGAGGACCTCGAAGCGGCTTTCGAGCCGGGCGACGAGTTCGGCGAGAGGGACGGCCCGCAGCCGCAGGGCGGCCAGTTCCAGGGCGAGCGGCAGGCCGTCCAGCCGGTCCACCAGGGCGCGGGCGCGTTCCCGTTCGGCCTCGGCCGCGGCGCCCTCGCCGGTGGGGAAGGCACCGGTGACGTCGGCGGCGCGCTGCTCGAACAGGGCCACGGCGTCCTCGCGGGGCAGCGGCGCGAGCGGCACGCAGTGCTCGCCGGGCACGTCCAGCGGCTGTCTGCTGGTGGCGAGGACGCTCAGGCCCGCCGCCTCGCGCAGCAGGATGTCGCAGAGCATCGCGCACGCGTCGACGAGGTGCTCGCAGGTGTCGAGCAGGATCAGCATCCGCCGGCCGCGCAGATGCTCGACGACGGCGTCCAGCGGACAGCGCGTCCCGGACCGCTCGGGCAGATCCAGCACGCCGGCGAGGGTGTCGGGGAGGAGCTCGGGGTCGCGCAGCCCGGAGAGTTCCACCAGGCGTATCCCGTCGGCGTACGGGTGGGGGGCGGCGGTGCCGGCGGGCCGGCCGGTGGCGGAGCGGTGGGCCGCCGGTCCCGCGGGGGCGGGCCGTGCGGGAGCGGGGCGTGCGGAGGGTCGTGCGGGGCCGGCGGCGAGTCCGTCCGCGACGAGTCCTCCGGCCGCGCGCAGCGCCGTACGGCTCTTGCCCACGCCGCCGGGGCCCACCAGGGTGACCAGGCGCGAGCGCGTCAGGGCGCTGCGGATCAGGGCGATCTCCTCGTCGCGTCCGACGAATCCCGTGAGTTCCACCGGGAGTCGTCCACCGCGCCGCTGTCCGAAGCCGAATGTCATGCTGCCCCCGTCACCGACCCGCCTCCCCGACCACCCGCACAGCGTAGTGACGCGGCTGCCGTGGGTGAATGCCGCCACAAAGACGTGGCGGCAGGGATTCCGCTTTTGCCCCCGCCCTTGCCAGGCACAGCCGACCGCGTTCCGGCGCGCTCACCGGCTTACGGTCCCGCCCGTTCATCGGCCTGCGGTCCCGCCCGCTCACCGGCCTGTGTCCCCGCCCGCTCACCGGCCTGCGGTCCCGCGCGCTCACCGGTCTACGTCCCCGCTCGCTCACCGGCTTACGGTCCCGCCCGCGTCTCCACTCGCGTGTTCGCCCGCGCATTCGCCTGCGTGCTCGTACTCGCCTTCCCGCTCGCGCCGTCGTTCGCGGCGTGCGTCAGTGGCTCAGCGGGGTCCTCCGCCCATCCTCGCAGGCGCCCCCACGCACCCCCTGTGATCTTCGATACCTGCGCGGCCGTGCAACTATGCAGCGCCGCCCCCGGGCCCTAGCGTGGGCGCCGCCGTGGTGTTCGGGAAGCCGGTGACGGCCCGTCGGGAAACCGAGGGGTCCAGACCGGAGCGGCCCTCGCCACTGTGATCGGGGAGTTTCCGTCCCACGCCCCTCTAGGGGCAGCCACTGGGCGCCGTACGGCGGCCGGGAAGGCGGGCCGGGAGCGTACGACCCGTAAGCCAGGAGACCGGCCACGGCATCTCACGAACTGATCCACGAGGTGCTGGAGCGTGACCGGATGACTGTGCCCAAGTCTGCCCATTCCCCTTCCCCTGCGGGTTCCCGTGCGGAGTCCGCTGTGCTTTCCCCTGCCCGCTCGTCGGGCGCCGCCGCCGCGGAATCGTTCCGCTGGCGCCGGGAGGACACCCTGCGGACCGCGGGCCTGCTGGCCGTGGTCGCCGCCCTGCACGTGGTCGCCTTCGGCGTCCTGTTCCTGCTGGTCGTGCCCGCGCACTACGAGGTCGGTTCCAAGGCCTTCGGTATCGGCCTCGGCGTCACCGCGTACACCCTCGGTGTGCGGCACGCCTTCGACGCGGACCACATCGCCGCGATCGACAACACCACCCGCAAGCTCATGGCCGACGGCAAGCGGCCGGTCTCGGTCGGTTTCTGGTTCGCGCTCGGCCACTCCAGCGTGGTCGTGCTGCTGGCCGGGCTCGTCGCGGGCGGCACCAGTCTCGCCGGCCGCGTCATGGACGAGGACTCGGACACCCACCAGGTGCTGGGCGTGCTCGGTACGACCGTCTCCGGCACGTTCCTCTACCTCATCGCCGCCCTCAACCTGGTCGCGCTGCTCGGCATCCTGAAGGTGTTCCGGGCGATGCGGGCGGGCCGGTACGACGAGAAGCGCCTGGAGGAGCACCTGGAGGCGCGGGGCTTCATGAACCGTGTCCTCGGCCGCCTCACCAGGTCGGTCTCCCGGCCGGGCCAGATGTATCCGCTGGGCTTCCTCTTCGGGCTCGGCTTCGACACGGCCACCGAGGTGGCGCTGATGGTGATGGCGGGCTCGGGCGCCGCGGCCGGACTGCCGTGGTACGCGGTGCTGTGCCTGCCGCTGCTGTTCGCGGCCGGGATGAGCCTGTTCGACACGCTGGACGGGACGTTCATGAACTTCGCCTACCAGTGGGCCTTCTCGAACCCGGTCCGCAAGGTCTTCTACAACCTCGCCGTCACCGGCCTGTCGATAGCCGTCGCGTTCGTCATCGGCACGATCGAACTCGTCGGCGTGCTGCACGAGAAGCTCGCTCTGAGCGACGCGGTGACGGGCTGGATCGCGGACATCGACCTCGACAGCGTCGGCTACGTCGTCGTCGGCCTGTTCGTGGTGGTGTGGGCGGCGGCGGTGTCGTACTGGAAGGTCGCCAGGGTGGAACAGCGGTGGGCGGCCCGCGCGGCGGAGGCGGACTGACCCGATCCGACCCGCGCCGGGCGTGGCGTGCCCGGCCGGGCAGGTACCCGTCCCGCTCACCCGGACGGCTCGCCGCGCTGGTGGCCGGGCGGGGCGGGTGGTGGCGTAGGGGTACCGGTCCGGCTGGGCCGGATCTTCCCTGGCTTTCCGAGGAGGCGGGCGATGACGCGTTTCCCGGCCGCCGCGCCCGGCGCGGGATCGGCCGCTGTGCCGGTGGGCGTGCTGGCGACGGCCGTGCTGCTGGGTATGGCCTGGTACGCGGGAGGCGGCTCGGGGCAGGCGGGGCCCGAGCACGGCACCGCGCTCTCTTCCGCGTCCGGGGCCGCCGGACGGCCCCCGGCGGGACGGGCGACTCCCGGCGCACCGCCGATGCTGGGCGAGAGGCAGGCACGGTCCGCGCTGGTCACGCAGGACGATCTGGGCGGGCCGTGGCTGCCCACGCGGGGCGCGGCGACCTGGCGGGACGGGCTGCTGAAGGCCACCACGGGCGACGTGGACTGCCATCGCCTGCTGGACGCGCTGTACACGGACGACCTGTTCGGCGTCCCCGGCGGGCCGCGCGCGACCGTCGCCCTCGACGACGTGGACACCGGCGCGCAGCTCCGCCACCAGGTCGTCTCCTACCGCGCGGCGGAGCTGGACCGCACGCTGGACTGGATGCGGACGCTGCCGGACAGGTGCGGGCTGTTCACGGCGACGGCCTCGGCGACGGCCGTGGAGGCGGCCGCGGTCTCGGACGCGGAGGACGCCGGGCCCGCGCGGGGACGGTCGGCCGAGGTGCGGGTCACGGAGGTGCCACTGCCCGCCGCCGGGGACGCCCGCCAGGGCCTGCGGGTGACCGTGACCGGCACGGACGCCGACGGCCGGACGACGGTCCTCACGCTGGAGGTCGCCGCGGTGCGCGTCGGTGACGACGCGGTCGGTGTGACGAACGGTGGCCTCGACGGCGTCGTCGCGGACACCACGCGCGCGGTCACGGAACTGGCCGCCCACCGGCTGACCGAGGCCCGCAAGCAGGGGCGGGCCCAGGTCTGAACCGGTCGGCTCTGAACCGGTCGGCCTCGGTTCCGGCCACCCGGCGCACCGCGGCTCGCGCCCCGCGGCTCGCGCACGCGACTCGCACCGCTGCTCGCACACCGCTGCTCGCACCGCGCGGCTCGGCTCCCCCGCACCGCGGCTCAGCCCTGTCCGACCCACCACCCCTGTCCGGCCCACCACGGCTCCCCGGCACACCGCGGCTCGGCCCACCGGCACACCCGGCTCAGCCCTTGCTCGATGTGCGCTTCAGTCCCGCTCGAATCTCGCTCGGCGGGCCACCACGTCCCGCGCCACCGCCAGGGCGGTGCGTCCCTGGGCGAAGGCCTCGCCGCGCAACCGGGCCAGCGCGTCCTCGGCGCCCACCCCGAGCTGGGCCATGATCATGCCGATGGCGTGGTGCACCTCGTCGTGGTCCGAGGCCAGACCGTTCAGCCAGGGGGCGGCGTCCTCCGCCCCCGGCTCCTCGCCGTAGGGCAGGGCCATCAGGGCCACCGTCATGGCGTCCGCCACGACCTCCGCGGTGCGCCGCTGCCGCCTGGTGAGGTCGCCGGGGCTCTCGCGGTACAGGTCGAGGGTGCCCACGCACACGTCGCCGAAGCCGAGCGGCAGCGCGTACACGGCCCGTACCCCGGCCGCCGTCGCCGCCTGCGCGAAGACCGGCCAGCGGTCCGCGTCACCGGCCTCGGCCAGGTCCCGGGCGAAGACCGGGCCGCCCGTCTCCAGGACCCGCTGGCAGGGCCCGTCACCCAGCGTGGCCTGCACGTCGGCGAGGTGCGCGGCCTGCGGGCTGCTCGCGCTGAGCTGCGCCGGCATGCCCCCGCCGCGCAGCGACACGCTCGCCCCGCTCACCGGCAGCAGCTCGACCGCGACGCAGCACAACCGCTCGGGGGCCTCACCGGGCGTGGCGTTCCGCAGGGCGGAAGCGATCAGTTCGGCGGCGGGCGCCCGGTCCCGGCCGGTGCCGTGCGCCTCCGGCCCGTGGCCGCCCCGAGCGCCCCGCCCCGCGTACGGTCCCCGCGCGTCGTACCCGTCGCATGGGTCCTGTGGACCGTACACATCGCGTGCATCGTCGGAGCCGGGATCGTCGCCGGGGGATGCGCCGTGACGGTCGTCCCTCGGCACGGCTACCGCCTCCTTCGCTCGCCTCGGTCGCGCCGCTTCACCCCCCCCGGAACGGGGGCCGACTACCCGAGCCCCCGGGGCCGAAACGCGTTCACGCGCACCGCCCTCGTCCGGCGGACGCGCCGGGCCGTCCGGACACACCCTCCGGACGGCAAACCGCTCACAGGGCGGGCTGTGCGGGGGCGGGCCCCAAGGTCGTCGTCCCCGGTGCCGTACGGGGACCGAGCCCCGTCCGGTACGCGTCGAGCGCGGCCTCCACCCGGCCCGTGCGGCGCAGCAGGTCACCGAGCAGTCGGCACAGATCGGCCAGGTCACCGGCGGCACCCGCCCGCTCCAGCAGGCTCAGCGCGCGTACGTAGTGCTCCTCGGCGGTCTCGGTGTCGCGGGCGTCCTCGGCGATGATGCCGAGCAGCCGGTGTGCGGCCGCCGCGTGCATGGCGCCGCGCTCGGGGGAGAGGTCACCGAGGACGTCCCGCAGCAGCGCCGCCGCCTCCTCGGACTCGCCGCGGCGGTGCAGTACGTCGGCGAGTTCCACCGCGACCTGGCTGGTGTACAGGGCGGCGCTGGTGGCGGCCAGCATCTCCCGGGCCGCGCGCAGTTCCTCCTCGGCGCGGGCGAGCTGCCCGTTCTGCGCGTACACATAGCCGCGCATCCAGTGGCAGTTGGCCAGCTCGGTGCGCAGTTGCAGCGTGCGGTACAGCTCGGCGGCCTTGGCGAGGGAGGTGTCGGCCTCGGCGAGCCGCCCCTCGGCGAGCATGGTGCGGGCCACGGACCGGTGCATGCGGGCGACCAGCGCGGGGTCACCGGAGTGCGGGGCGAGGGCGAGCGCGAACTCGGCGGCCTTCGCGGCGCGCGCGTGGGCGCCCATGTCCATGTACGGCGCGATGATGCTGGCGTACAGCAGCAGCAGGGCGTCGGGGTCGTGCAGTCCGGCCCGGTTCAGCTCGTCGAGGGCGGTCTCCAGCAGATAGACGGAATACCGCAGCTCACCGGCCAGATAGTGGGCGACGGCCCGGCCGCGCAGAGCGGGCGCCCGGGAGGGCAGCGGCGCGTCGGCGAGCATGCGCTCGGCCCGTTCGAAGTGCTCCCGGCCGGTCTCCAGTTCGCCGGCCTCCAGGGCGCACTCGCCGAGGCCGAGCAGCGCCGCCGCCTGCTCCTCCGTCAGGTGCTGCGCCTCGGCCTCCGCGAGCAGTCCGGCGTACTGCGCGGCGGCCTCCGCCGCCTCGCCCGAGGCCAGGATGCGCTGGGCCTCGGTGAGCCGCAGCCGCAGTTCGGTGGCGGTGCGCGCGCTGCGTCCCGTCGCCAGTTCGTCGTAGGCGACGCCGAGCCGGTCGGCGAGGTGCCTGAGGGCCTGGTCTGAGGGGCGGACGCGGCCGGCCTCCAGGGTGGAGATGTAGGCGGGCGTGTACACCGGCTCCGCCAGTTGCCGCTGGGTCAGGCCGCGTTCGACGCGCAGCCGCTGCACTCTGCGTCCGATGGTGCCTGGGTCGTCACGTTCCCCCATGTGCCTGTTCTCCCTGGGCCTCTTGCAGTTCGGCTCGGGAAGCGCCTAGGTTAAGCGCCGCCTTAAACGTGCTTAACACATTGCTGTTGCGAGGTCACCGTGTTCGACCACACCCGCATGACCGAGCGGTACACCCGAGGCTTCGCCGCGGCCGTCGTGGCGGCGGTGGCTCTGATCCTCGCCGCGAACGCCGACGCGGCCCGAGCGGCGGAGCCCCAGCCCCATCCCCACACGCAGACACAGACGGCCCGCTAGGACGGCCGGGCGGGTCGCCGGTGCGCGACCCGCAAGGACCATCACGGCAACCCGGGCATTCCGGCCCCTGATGCCGCGCCCACGGTGGGACGTATGCCCCGGCCGCCTTGGCGGGGATCAGCCGCACGTACGGGACCGCTTCCCGATCCGGCTCTCCGGCCCGGGCTTGTTTCACGTGAAACACCGTCACACGCGACAGAGCCGCATCTGCGGGACGGAACGGGACAGGGCGGCTCGGCGCGGAACGGGACGGGGCCACATGGGGCGGGACGGGACAGGGCCGCCTGGGGCGGGACGGGGCCGGGTCCGCCGTCCCGGGGCGGGACGCAGAGCCCTTCAGCCCTGTGACGGGAGCTGGCTGAGCTGCTGCCGCACATGGTCCAGCGCGCCCTCACGGCGCCCCGGCACCCGGCCGCGCAGCAACGCCAGTTCCTCCCCCAACTGCCGCACCGAGGCCACGTCCTTCACCTGCCCCCACTGGTGGTGGGCGCGGTCCACGGCCGATTCCACGGCGGGCGCGTCCGGGGCCTGCCCCGCCGCCAGCCGCGCCGACGCGATCGCCATCCAGGTACGGCAGCTACGCGCCGGGTCCCCGGCGAACATCGCGAGGTCGGCCCGTACCTCGGCCCAGTGCAGCACTTCCTCGGAGCCGGGTCCGTGCGTCTGCCGGGCGGCCTGCTCGTGCCGGGCGGCGAGCGCGTCGGCGTCGCCGTGCCGGCTGGCGCGCACGGCGGCGCTGATCGCGTCGTGCGGATCGCCCGGCGCGGGTCCCGGGGTGGCCAGCACCAGGTCGTCGGCCCCGCTCTCGGGCGCGGCGCGGACGAGAGCCTCCTCGTGCAACTGGTCGGGCGGTGGCCGGAAGCCGCTGCGCAGGATCGTCGCCACGGCCCTCATGTACGCGGGCCGGCCCACCGCGCGCCGGGACGGGGGCGGTGCGACACGGCCGTAGACGGCGTTGTTCCGGCCGCAGTCCAGCGGGTTCGTCCGCAGCCACTCCCAGCTCTCGGCGTCCGCGTGCAGGTCGAGCAGCAGCGTCGTCGTGCCGGCCGGGCGCAGCCGCAGCTCCTCGCGGATCCAGTGCCAGGGCAGCGCGGTGTAGCGGAGTGTCGACGTGGTGGTGCGGGCCAGCGCCAGGTGGGGCAGCCGCTGGCGGCGGTCGAGCTGGAGCTGCCCGGTGACGTACACGGTGAGCGGCCCGGGGGCCGTGGCGGCGGCACGCAGCCGGGTCAGGACGGCCTGCGGCTCCAGCGGGTCGGCCAGCTCGACGACGTTCGCGGTGTCCGCGCCGGCCAGTACGGCGGGCGGGACGGCCGCGAGGACGGGCAGTACGGACGCGGCGTCCACCAGCCGCCCCCGGCCCACCGGCGAGGCCGCGAGCAGCAGCACGGTTGCGGTCATCGTCCCCTCCCCCTGTCGATCACGTACGTCAGCACCGTAACCGCTGCGGTCGCCGCGGGAGGTATCAGGACGGCAAACGCCCCTCTTCCGGGCCGGAACGGCCGGGAAGGGGCGCCCTGCGCACCGCGAACAGCGTGGTGTCGTCGGCGAGGTGGCCGCGGGTGTGCCGCAGCGTGCCGTCGCGGACGAAGGCCACGAGGCGGCGCGGCTCGGCCGTCCCCGGGTCGGCGGCGACGGCCCGTGCCACCTCCTCCTCCAGCGGGTAGAAGACGTCGTCGCGGTCGCGGGCCTCGGTCACCCCGTCGGTGAACAGCAGCACCGTCTCGTCCGCGGCGACGGGCACGCGGTGCACGGGCGGAACGGGCGGCCCTTGCTCCGGCGTCTCCCGCTGGGCCGGTCCGGTGACCGCACCGCCCTCACCGCCCCGAGGCGGCGGCCCACCAGCCGAGGACACCGGACCGCCGGCCGCAGACACCGGACCGCCGACCGCACCCCCCTCACCATCCCGAGGCGGAGGCGCACCGGCCACGGACGCCGGACCGCCAACCCCACCGCCCTCACCATCCCCAAGCCGCGGCGCACCGGCCGCGGACACCGGACCGCCGACCGCACCACCCTCACCATCCCGAGGCGGAGGCGCGGGGGCGGCGGGTGTCAGTTCGGCGAGGCCGAGGGGCAGGGCGTCGCAGCCCGGCAGGGACCGCACCCCCGCGGGACCGACCGCGAGCGGGGGCTGGTGGCCGAACACGACGACTTCCACCACACCGGCCGCGTCCGCCGGGAAACCGAGCAGCACGGCCGTGGCGAACCGGTCCGCGTCCGGCCGCCCGAGGTCCTCCAGGTGCTGCTTGTGCCGTCGCATGCGGGTCTCCAGGCGCTCGGCGACCGTCGCCGTGAGGGGCTCGTGGTAGGAGGACTCCCGGAAGGTGCCGAGCAGCGCCGCCGCCGTCTCCACCGCGCCGAGTCCCTTGCCCTGCACGTCACCGACGAGGACGCGGGTGCCGTGCGGTCCGGGCTGGATGTCGTAGAAGTCGCCGCCGACCCGGGCTTCGGTGTCGGCGGCGAGGTAGACCGCCGCGTGCTCCAGGCCGCCCCAGCGGGCCGGCAGCGGGCGCAGCACGGTGCGGCGGGTGGTGTCGGCGATGTCCCGCATGTGGATCATGCGGCGCTCGCCGCGCAGCCGGACCGCGCAGGCCAGGGTGGCGAGGGCGCCGCCGATCGTGACGAGGACGAAGTCGGAGAGCCCCGCCTGGTACTGGTTCGGCCAGGTGTCGTCCACCACGATGTAGCTGGCCACCGACAGCAGCGCGAAGCAGGCCGTCGTCCAGATGTTGCAGATCGCGGCCGAGATACCGGGCACCAGCACGATCCAGCTGATGATCCGGAAGCTGCCGGGCGTCTGCACGTCGACGACGACGATCAGCACGAGGAGCAGCAGCGGCGGCAGCCACGCCACGCTCCGGCCCCGCACCTTCAGCAGCGACTGCCTCTGCGGGACGTCCCGGTGCCCGGACCGCCGGTGCCGGTCGCGCATCCCCTGGCCACCGCCGTCGCTCACGGCCCCAGCGAAACACGCGCCGCCCCCTCCCGCATCCCTTCCCGGCCCGGACGGCGCCCGTCCGGGCCGGGATGCCGAGTTGCCGGAGGGGGGCGTCAGGTGTGCGCTGGTAGGGCGGGGGCGAGGAGAGAGGAACTGTCATGGTGCACGCCGCACCCGCGTCGGGCGGAATGGGCGGAAGGGGCGGTGGCCCGATCCCCATCGCGAACGCACCCGCCGCCGACCCCACCGACGTCTTCGGCCCCCGGGTCCACGCGGCCGCGAAGTGGGCGCTGCCGCTGGTGCTCGGGCTGGTCTACGGCTACTGGGCCGCGGCCAACCGGCGCGACGGCGGACCCATCACCGGCTGGAACCTGCTGTTCGGCTTCGTGACGGCGGTCGCGTTCATGGCCCTGTACGTCGCCGTGCGCGCCGTCGCGGTGCGGCTGGAGCGCGAGGGGCACGCCCTGCTCTGGGCCGGCCTCGCGGGTGCCGCGCTCGGCTTCCTCGTCAGCCAGAGCGGCGCGACGTGGCTGAGCTCGACCGGCCTCGGGCTGATCGTGGCGGTGGCCTTCTTCCTGACGCTGTTCTACCGCTTCTCCACGCACGGGGAGACGGAGGGGACGCGGCGGGCCGAGGCCGCGGCCGCGTAGCGCCAACCGCGCGGCCACCGCACCGGGCCCGCCCGTACGCTCCGCGATCCGCCCGGCGAGTGGCCCGGCCCGCACCCGTCCGGCCCCGCAGGCACCCCGTGCGACCCGCCGGACACCCTCGGCCCCCACCGACCCGGACCGTCTGGCGCCCCCACACCCCGTTCGGCTCCGCCCATGCGCCCGACGGACGTTCCTTCAGGCCCGCCCCGCCGATGATCCGTCCGGCCCACGGAACCCCGTCCGGCCCCGCCCATGCCCCGTTCGGGCCCGCCCCGACGCCACGTGTGACCCGGCGGACGCCCCTTCAGGCCCCTCCGATGGCCCGTTCGGCCCCGCGGGCACCCCGTTCGGCCCCGCACCGATGCCCCGTGCGACCGCCGGACATCCCATTCGACCCCACCCATGCCCCGCTCGGACCCGCACCGATACCCCGTTCGGCCCCTCCCCGATAACCCGTTCGGCCCCGCCGATGGCCCATCCGTACGACCTCCGGTCGCCGTGCCCGGCGTCGGGGCCTTGCCTGAAGGGGTGCGCCCCCGTCCGCCCAGCCGGCACCCGGACCCGTCACGTGGCCCCCGCGTCCGTGGCGCGCTGTCGGCCGCCCTGATCGCGCTCGCCTGCCTGCTGCTGCCGTTCGGCACGCTCGCGGCCTGGGCGTCGTACGGGCTGGCCGACACCGGCAGGTACGTCGCCGCGATGGCGCCGCTGGCCTCGGACCCGGACGTGCGCAGAGCGGTCGCGGCCACCGTCGGCGAGGGCATCCTGGCCGAGGTCGACGCCGGCCGGGCGCGAGGCGTCGTCGGACCGTTCGTGCACGAGGCGGTGCGCTCCTTCACCGGTACCGAGACCTACCGCACGGCGTGGGACGCCACGAACCGGACGGTGCACGACGCCGTGCTGCGCGCCCTGCGCGACGACCGCGCCGCCGGACGGCACCGGGCCGTCACCGTCGACCTGGCGCCCGTGGCGACCAAGGTCAAGGCGCAACTGAGCGCCCGCCGCATGCCGTGGGCGCGCCGCATCCCGGTCCTGCACACGGCGGTGCCCGTGGTCCCCGCCGGCGAGGTGGACCGGCTGCGGAAGGGGTACCACCTGCTGGACTTCGCGGCGTTCTGGCTGCCGCTCGGCGCCGTCGTGTTCGCCCTCGCCGGGATCGCGGTCGCCGCGTGCCGCCGCCGCGCGGTCGCCGCGACCGGACTCGGCGCGGCCCTCGGGGGCGCTCTGCTCGCCCTCGCCGTCGCGGTCGGCCGCCGCCTCACGGTCACCGGCCTGCCCGGCGAACTGCGCCGCCCGGCGGCCGGGGCGGTCTACGACGCCCTCACGACGACCCTGCGCACGGCGTCGTGGCTGCTGGTCGCGGTGGGCCTGACAGTGGCGGCGGCGTCCTGGCTGGCGGGACGGTACCGTCCGCTGAACGCGAACAGCGGACGGTACGAGGCACTGAACACGAACAGCAGGACCGTACGAGGCACTGAACGCGAACAGCAGGACCGTACGAGCCGCTGAACGCGAACAGCGGCGCCCCGACGGGGGGCGCCGCTGCCGCAGGTGAATCCGGGAAACGCAGGTGGAACCGAAGAGTGGGGGTGGTTCCGGGAGAACCGGGTCCGGTTACTTCTGGAGCGCCTTCTCCATGGCGGCGGCGAAGCCGTTCGCCCAGAGCTGGTTGACGCGGGAGCGCTCGGTGGAGTTCGGGTACGCGTTGGTGCAGGAGGTGCCCGGGCCGCCACCCGACATCAGCTCGCTGCACGGACCGCTGTAGTGGTCCGGCAGACCGAGGACGTGGCCGGTCTCGTGGGCGGTGACGCGGGTGGAGTTGTACTGCTGGTTCTGCGCGTAGTCGAGGAAGATGTAGCCGCTGCCGTGACCGTTGGTCGAGGCGTACGAGCCGCGCGAGTCGTTGCCCTCGTAGTAGTAGAAGTCGCCGCTGCCGGTGGTGCGGGCCAGCTTGACGTTGGAGACCGAGCTGTTCCAGATGTTGGTGGAGCTCGCGATCTGGGAGGCGAAGGTCGGGGCGCTGGAGGAGTTGTAGTAGACCGTGACGGCCGCGGTGCTCTTCGGGTTCTCGGCACGCCGCTCGGCGACCGCCTTCAGGACCGCCTGGAAGAACGCCTCGTTGGCCTTGGCCTCCGCGGCCGAGCCGGTGTACGCCAGCGGCGCGGGAGCCGGCTCCGGGGCGGCCGACGCGGGGACCGTCATGCCGAGAGCGGCGACGGAGAGACCGATGGTGACCGCCGCGGTACGGGCGACGAGGGACGAGGACATACGGATGCTCATCGGGACTCCTGCGGTGGGGGGTGAAGTCGTCACAGCGAGTCTCGGGGCCTGTGCGCCCGCTGTGATGATGGCAAAAGGTGATAGCGCGGCCCTATCCCCGGTTCCGGGATGGACCGTTTCACCGCCGTCGGCAGGGGTTTGTGCGTCTGGTTAAACGCCGAATTCCGCTTTACGCTCCGCGCCATGGAGCTCGAGGTGAGGCACCTGCGGACGCTGTGCGCCATAGCCGACACCGGCAGCCTGCACAGTGCCGCCCGCCAGCTCGGCGTGGCACAACCGTCGTTGAGTACGCAGTTGCGCCGCATCGAGCAGGAACTGGGCGGCACCCTGTTCCTGCGCACCCGGGCGGGCTGCCGCCCGACGGCGCTCGGCCGGCTGGTGCTGAGCCGCGCCAGGCCCCTGGTGTCCGAGCTGCGTTCCCTGGTGACGGAGGCGCGGGCCGCCGCCGCGGGCAGCCCCGGACTGCGCGTCGGCTCGACGGCCAGCAAGGCCCTGGCGGGCTGGCTGCGCCGGTTGCGCGTCGAGGGCCAGGAACCCTCGCTGCACATGGACCTCTCCGCCAACACGCTGCTGCGGATGGTCGCCGACGGGCAGCTCGACGTGGCCTTCGTGCACGAGGTCGAGGGCAGTCCGCTGCGGGTGCCGTCGGAGCTGCGGGTGCGTGTCCTCGTCGAGCGCGAACCGCAGTTCGTGTCCCTGCCCGCGGACCATCCGGCCACCGTGAAACCGGTGGTGGACGTGCGGGATCTGGCCACGGACCGCTGGATGATCGACCCGAGCGTGGACGGCGAGTGGGACGCCGTGCAGCGCATGTTCCGGTCCGCGGGAGTGAGCCCTCCCGTGCTGTCCGGCGACTACCACACGGCGTCCGCGCTGGTCGCGACCGGCGAGGTCGTCACCGTGTGCCAGCCGTCCTGCCAGCCCCGCCCCGACATGGCCGTACGCCGTCTGCGCGGTGACCCGCTCGGTGTGCGCCTGCTCCTCGCGGCCCGTACGCAGGCCCGGCTCGACGGGGTGCTGCCGGCGCTGGAGGAGGCGTACTGGGAGGCCGCCCGGCAGGCACCGGCGTACCGGGAGTGGCTGGAACACGACGGCGCCGGCCTTCCGGTTCCGGCCATCCCCTGCCCCCTCCCGTAACTCTGCCCAGGGGTCCGGGGCATGCCCCCGGACCCGGCCGGTCGGCTCACACGCCGATGTCGCGCCCGTCCTCGCGCCACACGGCGACGACGGCGGGACGGACGTACGTCCCCGGCCCGTCGGGCCAGGTGCTGGCGGGCCGCTCGACGGTGGCGCCGTCGACCTCGCCGGGGTGCTGCACGGACACCAGGATCCGCCGGTCCTGAATGAGCGGACCGCAGGTCTCCGCCCCCGCCGGCACGGTCAGGAACTGCTTCAGCTCACCGCGCCGCGCGCCGCGCGTGGCCACGCCGAACAGCCCGTCGTGCGAGCCGAGCTGGGAGCCGTCGGTGGAGATCCACAGGTTGCCGTACGGGTCGAAGGCCACGTTGTCCGGGCAGGAGACCGGGCTGACCCTGTCCTTCGGGAAGCCGGCGAAGTACGTCGCCGGGTCGGCCGGGTCACCGGCGACCAGGAACAGCGACCACGCGAAGCGGGTGGCGTCGGCGCGGTTCCGGCGTTCGGTCAGCTCCAGGACGTGGCCGTGCTTGTTGGCGTGGCGCGGGTTGGCCTCGTCGGCACCGGCGTGACCGGCCTTGCCGCGGTTGGTGTTGTTGGTGAGGGCGACGTACACCTTGCCGGTGACCGGGCTGGGCTCGATGTCCTCGGGGCGGTCCATCCTGGTGGCGCCCACCCGGTCGCCGGCGAGGCGCGTGAACACGAACACCTCCTCGGCGGTCATGCCCGGCACGTGCGAGACGGCGCCGTCGGCGGACGCGGTGGCCAGCGGAATCCACTCGCCGGACCCGTCGAACTCGCCGTCCGCCGGAAGCCTGCCGGACCCGTCGATGTCGGTGGCGGGCGAGTCGCCGGTCAGCCGGGCGACGTACAGGGTCCCCTCGTCCAGCAGCGACAGGTTGTGCTCGCGGACGGACCGCGAGGAGCCCTTCCGCATCCGTTTGCTTCCGACGAACTTGTAGAAGTAGTCGAAGCGCTCGTCGTCACCGGAGTAGACGACCGGCCGCCCGTCCTCGGTGAGCCGCACGGTCGCCGCCTCGTGCTTGAACCGGCCGAGAGCGGTGTGCTTGCGGGGCGTCGACGTGGGGTCGTACGGGTCGAACTCGACGACGTACCCGAAGCGGTGCGGCTCGTTCGGCTCCCGGGCGATGTCGAAGCGCCGGTCGAACCGCTCCCACTTGCGTTCCGTCGCCCCGGACCCGATGCCGTACCGCTTGTCGGTGTCCCGGCCGCCGTTGGCGAAGTACTGGTTGACGTTCTCCTCGCCGTGGAGGGTGGTGCCCCACGGGGTGGTGCCGCCGGAGCAGTTGTTGAGGGTGCCGAGGACGGTCCGGCCCGCCGGGTCGGCGGACGTCCTCAGCAGCGCGGACCCGGCGGCCGGGCCCGTGAGCCGGAACTCGGTGGTGGCGGTGACGCGCCGGTTGAGCGGATGCCGGGGCACGGCCCGCAGCCTGCCCGTACGCCGGTCCTCCTCCACGACGACGGCCGACAGCCCGTGCGCGGCCCAGGCGATCTCGACCTGCTCGCGGGTCGGGTTCGTGGGGTCGTAGCCCCGGAACATCAGCACCTCGTCGGTGTACTCGTGGTTGGCGACGAGCATCTGCCGGTCGCGCTCGCCGGGCAGCGGCAGCAGCGCGAGGAAGTCGTTGTTGTAGCCGAACTGCCCGGCCTGCGCGGCGGCCGTCTGACGCTCCGGGTCGAACGCGGGCGCCCCGCGCAGGATCGGCTCACCCCACCGGATCACCACGTTCTGGTCATACCCCTCGGGGACGACCACGGCGTCGGTGGTGTTGGGCGCGACCGGGGAGAAGCGCAGGCCGCGGGCGGCGCGGTCGCCCCGGAAGGTGCCCGCGGCGCCCGCGGCGGGCACGGCGGAGGCCGACGGGGCGGCGGCCGCACCGGCCACGCCCGCCCCGGCCGCGGCGACCGTGACCACGGCGGCGGCCCGCACCACCGAGCGGCGGCTGAGCGCACCGGCGATCACGTCGCCCAGGTACGCGTTGTCGCTGGTGTTGGGCACCTCGTGGAAACAGGCGTCACCACACCGGAAACGACAGGTCATGGCGGACCGGCCGCCGGGCTGGGAACCGGACGGCGTTCCGATCAACGGCAGCGGCTTGCGCACTCTGTACTCCCTGGGATTCCTGCGGCGTCAGCGCGACCGTAGGGGCACATACGTGCGGGAGACGGGCGGCGGAGTGAACGCTGGGTGAACCGGTGGCGTCCATGGGGCCCTTGACGCGGCCCCGTCCCCGCACCGGGAGAGGCCGAATCCGTACTCTTGACATGTCGCCCGTACGGACCTCAGACCCACCCGAAGATCACGGCGAAGGGCCGCTAACCTTACGTGTCCGTCCTGGCCAGGGATTGACGGGCATCAACTCACGCGAAGGGTTGCGCACATGGGCATTCTCACTCTCCTGCGGAACGCGTTCGGTCGGTCACGCAAAGCACGGACCACCGAGGCGGAGGGTGCTGCGCCGGAAGCGACACCCTCGGAGCCGGGCCCGACGACGCCGGCCCCCGCGAAGCCGGAACCGGCCATCGGGGAACAGCGGACGGCGGAGAGCCGGGGGGCGGAGAACCGGACGCCGGAGCCGTCGTCGGTACCGGAGGCGACGATCCCGACGCAGTCGCCGTCGTCCTCGTCTCTGTCGTCGTCTTCGTCGTCATCCGCCTCGCCTTCGGCCTCGGCCGACGGCCGGGACCGGGAGGCGGTGGACCGTGTGGAGTCGCACCCGGTGGGCCACGACCTGGTCGCGGCGGCCTTCGACAACGTGACGGTCCCGAGCCCGACCCGCTCACGGACCCGGAGCGGGGACTCCGTGCGGGACACGGAGCCGGCTGAGGCGGAGCCGGTGGCTGACGAGGCGACCGTTGACGAGCCGACTGCTGACGAGCCGACCGTTGACGAGTCGGCGGGCGATGAGGCTTCGGGGGCGGTGGAGACGGCCGAGGCTGTTGAGACGCCGGAGGTGGAGCCGCCTGCGGATGTTCCGGTCGCTGAGGACGCGGTGGCGCCCGAGGTGGAGCCCGACACGTCG
>DASTDN010000644.1:0-3303 GCA_035710365.1 Streptomyces sp.
TGAGGGGCCGGAGGGTGTGCGTTCGGATGTGGCGTTCAGGGATGCGGGGTTCGATTCGCTGACGTCGGTGGAGTTGCGCAACCGGATGCGTGAGGCGACCGGGCTGAAGTTGCCCGCGACGCTGGTCTTCGACCACCCCACTCCCCTCGCCCTCGCGGCGCATCTGCTCGGCGAACTCGGAGTCGGCGAGGACGCGCTGGCACGTGTGCACGCGAAAATCGAGGACGTCGAGTCGCTCATCATCGGCCTGCATCTCGACGAGGCGATGAAATCCCGTGTCGCGCAGCGTCTTCAGGGCCTGGTGGCGAGGTGCAACGGAGTTCTCGACGGAGCGGACGTTTCCACGGTGGCGGACCAACTGGAATCCGCTTCGGCCGACGAGGTTTTCGAGTTCATCGACGACGAACTCGGGCTCGTCTGACATCACTTCGGGTACGAGCGGGCGGTTCCGGCAAACCTTTGTGAGGACAGAAGAATGGCCACGGACGAAAAACTCCTCAAGTACCTCAAGCGCGTCACCACCGAGCTGCACACCCTGCGCAAGCAGGGCGTACGGCACGCCGACGAGCCGGTGGCCGTCGTGGGAATGGCGTGCCGGCTGCCGGGCGGGGTGGCGGGGCCGGAGGACCTGTGGCGTCTGGTGTCCGACGGCCGGGACGCGGTGGCCGGATTTCCCGAGGACCGGGGCTGGGACCTCGACCACCTTTTCCACCCGGACCCCGATCACGCGGGCACCACCTATGCCTCCGAAGGAGGATTCCTGCACGGGGCCGGTGATTTCGACGCCGGGTTCTTCGGCATCTCCCCGCGTGAGGCGCTGGCGATGGACCCGCAGCAGCGGTTGCTGCTGGAAACCTCGTGGGAGGCCCTGGAACGCACCGGAATCGACCCGGCCACCCTGAAAGGCAGCGACGTCGGGGTGTTCGCCGGTGTGTCCGGTCTCGGATACGGGGCCGGTGCCGGGGCCCTCGCGCCGGAACTGGAAAGCTTCGCGGGCACCGGGGTCGCACCGAGCGTGGCGTCGGGCCGGGTGTCGTACGTCTTCGGCTTCGAGGGTCCGGCCGTCACCGTCGACACCGCGTGTTCGACGTCCCTGGTGGCCATCCACCTGGCGGCGCAGGCGCTGCGGCTCGGCGAGTGCTCGATGGCCCTGGCCGGCGGCGCCACGGTCATGTCGTCGCCCGGCACGTTCGTCGCGTTCTCCCGGCAGCGGGGGATGGCCGCGGACGGACGCTGCAAGGCGTACGCGGACGGCGCCGACGGCATGGGGCTCGCCGAGGGCGTCGGCGTCGTCGTACTGGAACGGCTGTCGGTGGCCCGTGAGCGGGGGCACCGGGTGCTGGCGGTGCTGCGGGGCAGCGCCGTGAACCAGGACGGCGCGTCCAACGGGCTGACCGCGCCGAACGGCCCGTCGCAGCAGCGCGTCATCCGCAAGGCGCTGGCCACTGCCGGGCTGGTGGCGGCCGATGTGGACGTGGTGGAGGGCCACGGCACGGGGACGGCGCTCGGCGACCCGATCGAGGCGCAGGCGCTGCTGGCGACGTACGGGCAGGGCCGGGACCCCGGACACGCGCTGTGGCTGGGCTCGCTCAAGTCGAACATCGGTCACGCCCAGGCGGCGGCGGGCGTGGCCAGCGTGATCAAAATGGTGCAGGCGCTGCGGCACGGGGTGATGCCCCCCACACTGCACGTGCGGCAGCCCTCGACGGAGGTCGACTGGTCCGCGGGCGCGGTCAGGCTGCTGACCGAGGCCCGGGAGTGGCCGGGCGACGGACGCCCCCGCCGCGCCGGAATCTCCTCCTTCGGCATCAGCGGCACGAACGCCCACCTGATCCTGGAGGAGGCGCCCGCCGAAGAAGCAGCCGAACCGCGACCGGCCCCGGCCCTCGACGGACACCGGGCCCCCGACGAGCAGCACGCTCTCGACGGACACCAGGCCCCCGACGGGCACCAGGCCCCCGACGGGCACCAGGCCGTCGACCCGGGACGGACGCCGGTGGCGCCGCAACCGCCCCTGGTCCCCCTGGTGGTGTCGGCGCGCAGCACCGCCTCGCTGGCGGGCCAGGCCGAGCGACTGGCGGAGTACGTCGCGGGCGCCCGCGCCGAGGGGATGCCGGCGGTGGCGGGGGCACTGCTGTCGGGCCGTGCGGTGCTCGGCGAGCGGGCCGTGGTTGTGGCCGCCTCGGAACGGGACGCGCTGGCCGGGCTGACGGCGCTGGCCCGCGGGGAACGCGCGCCGGACGTGGTCTCCGGCAGCGCGGCGGGTTCGGGCGGGCCGGGCAAGGTGGTGTGGGTCTTCCCGGGCCAGGGCTCGCAGCGGACGGGAATGGGCCGCGAACTGTACGAGCGGTACCCGGTGTTCGCGGCGGCGTTCGACGAGGCGTGCGAGCGGCTGGACGCGTGCCTGGCCGGCTGGGCGGACCACTCGGTACGGGACGTGGTGTTCGGCACGGTGCCCCGCAGCGCCGAGCTCCTGGACCAGACCGTGTTCACGCAGACGGGCCTGTTCGCCGTGCAGAGCGCCCTGGTCCGGCTGGTGGAGTCCTGGGGCGTGCGGCCCGGTCTGGTGATCGGGCACTCGGTCGGCGAGATCACCGCCGCGTACGCGGCGGGCGTGCTGTCCCTGCCGGACGCGGCGCGGCTCGTCGCGGCCCGCGGGCGACTGATGCAGGCCCTTCCCCCGGGCGGGGCGATGATCGCGGTCGCCGCCGGGGAGACCGAGGTGACCGGGCTGCTGGGTGCGGGTGTCGCCGGTGAGGCGCAGGCCGGCGGGATGCCGGACGCTGGCGCCGCCGGTCAGCCGGAGCCCGGCGGGTCGCCGGATGCGGACGCCGCAGGCGCCGCGACCGAGGCGGAGGCCCCCGGGGTGCCGGGCGTGGGCGCGACCGGTGACGCGGCGGGCGCCGGGGCGCTGGATGTCGGTGCCGCGGATACCGCGACCGAGGCCGAGGTCGGCGCGGTGCCGGGCGCGGCCGGTGCCGGCGCACTGGGCGCGGGTGTGGAGATCGCCGCGGTCAACGGCCCGTCGGCGGTGGTGCTCACCGGCGAGCGGGACGCGGTCGTCGCGGCGGCCGGCCGGCTGCGGGAACGCGGCCATCGGACAAAGCGACTGACGGTCTCGCACGCGTTCCACTCCCGGCGGATGGAACCCATGCTGGCCGACTTCACGGCGGAACTGTCCGGAATCGAATGGCGTCGGCCGACGATCCCGGTGATCTCCAACGTGACCGGCCGGCCGGCGGCCCACGACGAACTCGCCGACCCGCGGTACTGGGCCGAGCACGTGCGCCGCCCGGTGCGGTT
>DASTDN010000645.1:0-7678 GCA_035710365.1 Streptomyces sp.
CGTAACGTCGGAACCATCGTGACTAGCGGTGCTAGTTTTTCGTTGCCGGAGGGTGCCCCCATGTCCAGGTCCTCGTCGCTGCCCCCGTTCGACCGCACCGACCCCCTCGGTCTCGACGATCTGCTGGAGCCCGTGGACCTCGCCGTGCGCGACACCGTGCGTACCTGGGCCGCCGACCGCGTCCTGCCGCACATCGCCGAGTGGTACGAGAGAGGGGAAGTGCCCGGCATCCGGGACCTCGCCAGGGAGCTCGGCGCCCTCGGCGCCCTCGGCATGTCCCTCCAGGGGTACGGCTGCGCCGGGGCCGGCGCCGTGCAGTACGGCCTCGCCTGTCTGGAGCTGGAGGCCGCCGACTCCGGCATCCGCTCCCTGGTCTCCGTGCAGGGCTCGCTCGCCATGTACGCCATCCACCGCTTCGGCAGCGAGGAGCAGAAGCAGCGCTGGCTGCCCGGCATGGCCGCCGGCGAGATCATCGGCTGCTTCGGCCTGACCGAGCCCGACATCGGCTCCGACCCCGCGGCCATGCGGACGTACGCGAAGAAGGACGGCGGCGACTGGGTCCTCAACGGCCGCAAGATGTGGATCACCAACGGCTCGGTCGCCGGGGTCGCCGTCGTCTGGGCGCAGACCGACGAGGGCGTGCGCGGCTTCGCCGTCCCGACCGGCAGCCCCGGCTTCTCCGCGCCCGAGATCACCCACAAGTGGTCCCTGCGCGCGTCCGTGACCAGCGAACTCGTCATGGACGACGTGCGGCTGCCCGCCGACGCCGTCCTGCCGGGGGTCACCGGGCTGCGCGGCCCGCTGAGCTGTCTGTCCCACGCCCGGTACGGCATCATCTGGGGCGCGATGGGCGCCGCCCGCTCCTGCTTCGAGACGGCGGTCGACTACGCGACGTCACGCGAACAGTTCGGCCGGCCCATCGGCGGCTTCCAGCTCACGCAGGCGAAGCTCGCCGACATGGCGGTCGAACTGCACAAGGGGATTCTGCTCGCCCACCATCTGGGGCGGCGCATGGACGCCGGCCGCCTGCGTCCCGAGCAGGTCAGCTTCGGCAAGCTCAACAACGTGCGCGAGGCCATCGACATCTGCCGTACGGCCCGCACCATCCTGGGGGCCAACGGGATCTCGCTCGAATATCCCGTGATGCGGCACGCGACCAACCTCGAATCGGTGCTCACCTACGAGGGCACCGTCGAAATGCACCAGCTCGTGCTGGGCAAGGCGCTCACCGGACTCGATGCGTTCCGGTAGACCGGGCGGACCCCGCTGGGGCGGGGCCGGTGAGCGGCCCCGCCTCAGCTCTGGTTGAAGAAGCCGTCCGCGCGGCGGGCGGCCGGATCGCCGTTCACGATCTCCGTGTGGGCGGGGGTCAGCAGGAACACCCGGGTGGACACGCGCTCGATCGAACCGCGCAGTCCGAAGATGAGCCCGGCCGCGAAGTCGACGACACGCTTGGCGTCGCCCGCCTCCATGGCCGTGAGATTCACGATGACCGGGACCCCGTCCCGGAACAGCTCACCGATCGCCCGGGCGTCCCGGAAGCTGTCCGGAGTGACCGTGCCGATCCGGCGGCCCGTCTCCTGGGCCGTGTCCGAGGCCACCTTCACGCGCGGGTCGGTGACCCAGGCGTCCCCGGATTCGGTCCCCTCGTAAGTGTCGTCGTCGTAGTAGCGCTCGTCATCGTTGTCGTCGACGAGGCCGAGCCACGCACTCGCCTTGCGCACCGATCCCATGGACGCCTCCTCTCACAGCGGTCTTATCTGCTTTCCGCACCCCTATGGTCGTCCATGATGCGGATGGCGCGCCAAGTGGATAGTCGCCGCGCGGGGGGTTTGTGACGGTACTGGTGCACAGCCGATCCGTCGAGAGTCCATGTTTCCCAAGGGTCCTGAGGTAAACCGCTGCTGACTGTGAGTGAAATATGATTTCTCTCGGCACACGGGTGAGTCGCGGCGCGTACGGGTGAACGAAGTGGCCGATACGATGCGGTCGCAAGGCACGTCGATCGACGGGGGATGCGCGCCGTGTTCGGAATAGTCAGGCCATGTCGGCACAGGCTCGGTGAGGGTCTCGCGACCCAGTGGATGGCTCATTTGTGCGGGCTCTGCCTGGCACTGCGCGGCGATCACGGACAGTTCGCCAGGGTCGTCACGAACTACGACGGGTTGCTCGTGTCGGTCCTGACAGAGGCTCAGGCGGAACGCTCCGGGGCGTGGCGGCGCACGGCCGGCCCCTGCCCGCTGCGCGGCATGCGCACCGCGTCCGTCGCGCAGGGCGAGGGAGCGCGGCTCGCCGCCGCGGTCTCGCTGGTGCTGGCCTCCGCCAAGGTCCGCGACCACGTCGCCGACGGCGACGGACTGCTGGCCCGGCGGCCGGTGTCGCTCGCCGCGCGCCGGGTCGCCACGAGCTGGGGCAGGGCGGGGGAGCGCGCCGGGTCCGCCGTCGGGTTCGACACCGCCGTCCTCGTCGACGCCGTGGACCGGCAGGCCGGTCTGGAGGCGCTCGCCGGGCCCGGGACGCCGGTCCTCGCCGTGACCGAACCGACCGAGACCGCCACGGCCGCCGCCTTCGCGCACACCGCGGTGCTCGCGGGCCGGCCCTCCAACGCCGAACCGCTCGCCGAGGCCGGCCGCCTCTTCGGCCGGCTCGCGCATCTGCTGGACGCCGTCGAGGACCGCGAGGCCGACGCCGCCTCGGGCGCCTGGAACCCGCTCACCGCGACCGGCACCCCGCTCGCCGAGGCCCGGCGGCTCGCGGACGACGCCGTGCACGGCATCCGGCTGGCGCTGCGCGAGGTCGAGTTCACCGAGGGCCGGCTCGCGCACCGGCTGCTCGTGCACGAGCTGCCCGCCTCCGTCGACCGCGCCTTCGGCACCGTCTCCTGCTCGCACGGCCGGACCGAGCTGTACGGACCGCCGCCGGGCGGTCCCTACGCGCCGCCCGGCGGACCGTACGGACCCGGCGCGCCGGAGCCCCCGCGCCGCGACCGGCGCGGGCTGCTCACCGGCTGCGCGGTCTGGCTGGGGCTCGCCTGCACCTGTCAGATGTGCTGCGGAACGTTCGAGGACCCCTGGTCGAGGCAGCGCAGGGAAGGGCTGTGCAACAACTGCGACTGTGACTGCGGGAACTGCTGCGACGCGTGTGACTGCTGCTCGTGCGACGGCTGCTGCTGCGACGGCTGCGGGTGCGACTGCTGACCTGTGTCCTGCCGTGCGGCCGGCCCGTTCCTCGGGCCGGCCGTCGTCGTTCACCGCTGCCTTCCGGGGAATCAGAGGCCTTCGCCGCATGCGTTCATGGAGAAAGTGTGATGGTCGGCCGGTGTGACGTGAAGGAAGTGTGGATGTCGAACGGTCATACGTGGGTAAAAGGTTGACGTTCGAAAGGCCCTCTTGCGGCGGGCGGCCACCCGGCCGAATACTCCCCTCAGCGCTTGTCAGGGGCACGCCGTGTTCGGAATCCGGACGCGACATTTCCCCCGACTGCGCCTCACGGGCCCCGACCCCCGAGGGCCCCCAACTTCCCACGTGGAGGAACGACAAGTGAGGATCAAGCGCACCACCCCCCGCAGCGGCATGTCGAGACGGACTCGTGCGATCGCCGTGACCACCGGTCTGGTGGCCGCCGCCGCGATCGCGATCCCCAGCGCGAACGCGTCGGACGCCCCGGCGACCTTCAGCGCGAGCCAGCTCAAGACTGCCGGCACCGCGGTGCTGAACGCCGACGTCGCGGGCACCGCCTGGGCCGTCGACAGCAAGACGGGCCGCGTCGTCGTGACCGCCGACAGCACCGTCTCGCAGGCCGAGATAGCCAAGATCAAGGAGGAGGCCGGCGCCAACGCCGGTGCCCTCACGATCAAGCACGTCCCGGGCAAGTTCAACAAGCTGATCCAGGGTGGCGACGCCATCTACGCGAGCAGCTGGCGCTGCTCCCTCGGCTTCAACGTCCGCAACAGCGCGGGCACCCAGTACTTCCTGACCGCCGGTCACTGCACCGACGGTGCGGGCACCTGGTGGTCCAACTCGGGTCACACCACGACCCTCGGCACGACCGCCGGCTCCAGCTTCCCGGGCAACGACTACGGCCTGGTCCGGTACACCAACACCTCGGTCTCCAAGCCGGGTACGGCCAACGGTGTGGACATCGTCGGCGCCAGCACCCCGGCCGTCGGCACCACCGTCATCCGTGACGGTTCCACCACCGGCACCCACAGCGGCCGCGTGACCGCGCTGAACGCGACCGTCAACTACGGTGGCGGCGACATCGTCTACGGCCTCATCCAGACCACGGTCTGCGCCGAGCCCGGTGACTCCGGCGGCTCGCTGTACGGCAGCAACGGCCAGGCGTACGGTCTGACCTCGGGCGGCAGCGGCAACTGCTCCTCCGGCGGCACGACCTTCTTCCAGCCGGTCACCGAGGCCCTCAGCGCCTACGGTGTCAGCGTCTACTGACCGACGCCCCCGGTATCTCCCGCACGGCATATCGACGGCCCGCTCCACGGCCGACGGCAGACGAGCCCCCGCGCAGCGATCGCTGCGCGGGGGCTCGCCCCTTTTCGGTGTGATCCATAGGGGGTTGTGGCGGTGCGGGCGGATCGACGGCCTGGGTCCCGGCCGTACGGATGCGGACGACTGGGCGTCAATCCGCGTTGATTCAGGCGCCGCAAGGGCGAAAACAAGACAGGACTGGACCTCACGGTCGGTGCATGGGTTACTCGCGCGTAGTGTTTGCAGAAGAATCGACCTGGGGTGACCGTGAACAGTCAAGCGGGCGGGGGGTGTGTGACGGACATCGCACGCGCGTCCTGAAGTCGACCTTGTGTGGCGCGTACAACCCTAGGAATAGTGGGCGGCGTTCAACCGGCACGGACGCGGCATTTGTCGTGAGCTGCCCCGTGCTCGTACGCCTTCCGGCCCGCTGGGATCCCCACAATCTCCCGGGCCGACCCCCCACAGGAGGACGCGAGTTGAAGCACCGACGCATACCCAAGCGGCGTGCAGCCGCGGCAGGTGCGGGAATTGCCGCACTGGTTGCCGCGGGAGTCACCTTCCAGACTGCGAACGCGAGTGAGACGCCGGAGGCCCCGGCGCCCAAGTCCCTGTCCGTCACGGCGGCCGGAAAGCTCGCCTCGACCCTCGTGCAGGACCTCGGCGCCGACGCGGCGGGCACCTACTACGACGCCCGGGCGAAGAGCCTCGTCGTGAACGTGCTCGACGAGGCCGCCGCACAGGTCGCGCAGGAGGCCGGCGCCAAGGCCAGAATCGTTGAGAACTCCCTCGCCGAGCTGAAGAGCGCCCGCACCGCCCTCAAGCGGGACGCGGCCATCCCGGGCACGTCCTGGGTGACCGACCTGGCCGCCAACAAGGTCGTCGTCACCGCCGACCGCACGGTCTCCAAGGCGGAACTGGCGAAGCTGGACGACGTCGCCGGCAAGCTCGGCCGGACGGTCGAGGTCAAGCGCACCAAGGGTGAGTTCAGGCCCTTCGTCTCGGGCGGCGACGCCATCACCGGCGGCGGCGGACGCTGCTCGCTCGGCTTCAACGTGGTCAAGGGCGGCGAACCGTACTTCCTGACCGCCGGCCACTGCACCGAGTCCATCTCCAGTTGGTCGGACTCGTCCGGCAACGTCATCGGGGAGAACGCCGACTCCAGCTTCCCCGACAACGACTACGGCCTGGTGAAGTACACGGTTGACGTCGCCCACCCGAGTGAGGTGAACCTCTACAACGGCTCCTCGCAGGCGATCAGCGGCGCCGCCGAGGCCACCGTCGGCATGCAGGTGACCCGCAGCGGTTCCACCACCCAGGTCCACGAGGGCACCGTCACCGGTCTCGACGCCACCGTGAACTACGGCAACGGCGACATCGTCAACGGTCTCATCCAGACCGACGTGTGCGCCGAGCCCGGCGACAGCGGCGGCTCGCTGTTCTCCGGCGACAAGGCGATCGGCATGACCTCCGGCGGAAGCGGCGACTGCTCCTCCGGCGGTGAGACCTTCTTCCAGCCGGTGTCCGAGGCGCTGTCCGCCACGGGTACGCAGATCGGCTGACGCCCCCCTCGGCCCGAGGGCCCCACCCCGACGGCCACCACGTGAAGTCCCGCCCCGCGCGCGAGGGGCGGGACTTTCGCGTGCCCGGAGCCCGGCCGGGGGCCGGCGTGACCGTGCCCTCACTCTCCGGCGCCGAGGCGTTTGCGCAGGTGGGGCAGGGGTTCCCGGTCGCCGCACAGGTGTCGTACGAACGTTCGAGAATTGGTCTATGGTGGGGATGGGGAGCTTGGGAACTGATGTTCGAGATGGGTTCGAGGGGCCGTCCCCGGGCCCCTGAGCGCGGGAGGTGCGTGTGCCTGGTTTCGCGCATCTGCACACCGTCTCCGGGTTCTCCCTGCGCCACGGCGCCTCGCACCCGGAACGGCTGGCCGGGCGCGCCGCCGAGCGGGACATGGACGCGCTCGCCCTGACCGACCGCGACACCCTCGCGGGCACGGTCCGCTTCGCCAAGGCCTGTGCGGCGGAGGGCGTCCGCCCCCTGTTCGGCGTGGACCTGGCCGTGGCGGACGCCGAGGAGACCGCGGGGCGCGTGAAGCGCCGTACGCCGGTGCGGGGCGGCGCCTTCACCGACGAGTCGGCGCCCCGCGTCACCTTCCTCGCCCGGGACGGCGCCCGGGGCTGGGCCGACCTGTGCCGCCTCGTCACGGCCGCGCACGCCGGGCAGGGCCCGCCCCTGCTGCCCCGGGCCGCCTGCCACGGGGACGGGCTGACCGTCCTGCTCGGGCCGGACTCCGACGTCGGCCGCGCCCTCGCCGCGGGCCGCCCCGACCGCGCGGCCCGGCTGCTCGCCGCCTGGCGCGAGGCGTACGGCGACGCCCTGCGCCTGGAGGCCGTGTGGCACGGGCGCACCGGCACGGGCCCCGGCTCGCTGCGACTGGCCGCCCGCACCGTCGGCCTCGCCGCCGAGCAGCGGATCAGGCCCGTCCTCAGCAACGCCGTGCGGTACGCCGACCCGGGCACCGGCCCGGTCGCCGACGTGCTGGACGCCGCCCGCCGCCTCGTGCCGGTCGGAGCCCTCGGGGAACTCGACTCCGGCCAGGCCTGGCTGAAGGGGCCCGAGGCGATGGCCGGGGCGGCGGAACGCGTCGTGGAGGCCGCGGGCTTCCGGCGCGACCTCGCCCACCGCCTGCTGGAACAGACCCGGGCGACGGCCGCCGAGTGCCGCGTGGACCCCGAGGACGACCTCGGCATCGGCACCGTCCACTTCCCCGAGCCGCACCTCGTCGGCGCCGGGCGGCGCACCGCGCAGCGCGTCCTCGCCTCCCGGGCGGCGGCGGGCATGGTGCTGCGCGGCTACGACCGGCGGCGGGGGGCCCGGGCGTACTGGGAGCGGATGCACCGGGAGCTGGACATCATCGCCCACCACGGTTTCGCCTCCTACTTCCTCACGGTCGCCCAGGTCGTGGACGACGTACGGGACATGGGCATCCGGGTCGCCGCGCGCGGCTCCGGCGCCGGGTCGCTGGTCAACCACCTGCTGGGCATCGCCCACGCCGACCCCGTCGAGCACGGGCTGCTGATGGAGCGGTTCCTGTCCACGCGGCGGCCGGTGCTGCCCGACATCGACATCGACGTGGAGTCCGCCCGCCGCCTGGAGGTCTACCGGGCGATCATCGGCCGGTTCGGCGCCGA